>NZ_DBNG01000022.1:7269-59384 GCF_002299105.1 Methylophaga sp. UBA678 | reverse complement strand
ACTGGCAAAGCAAAAGCTATCCGTTTATCAACACTTGATGCTATTTGCACAGCTCTTAACTGTCAGCCTGGTGACTTGCTGGAATATCACCCTGAAGAAGAATAGCTGGGGTCATAAAGTGATGTCGTCAGTCTACTTTATATTTCTATTTGTAGGGACATTCTATGACTTGAGCATCATAGCCGTATAACCTCGTTCTCGATCATAAAAAAAGGCAAGTCCGTAAGGATTTGCCCTTTTTTATGGAAGTTTATAAACCGTTTGTGGTGAATTACTTCTGTGTATAGTTATCAAACCGAGCGATATATTCTTCAAGGTTTTGATTGAGCATTTCGGCATAACGCTGAGTGAAGTATTCAATAGCCGCTTGTTTTTCGGCTTGCAGGTTTTCTGCGTTTTCAACAGAACGGGCGACGCTGAAAGCATTAAAACGGGCGGCTGAAAAGAGAACGGCTGTATTAACGTCTTCTACAGAACTTTCAGCTGCTTGCTGATTGGCAATCGCAACGAACTCATCGACACGTTCTTGAAATGTTTTGCTTGGTGAATTTTCACTCATTCTTTTTCTCTCATTGGTTTTATAGGTTTGAAATATTTAGCTAGTAATAGGCTAATTAAGACGGATCACATCATAGCAGATAGAGAAGATGGTAAAACCGTAGCTATCTTGGGTTTTACCTAAGCCGTTAGGGGATTTTATGGGCTATATTGACGCCATCACTTCAGTGTTAGTTTCGCTAACAATCGGTTTATTGTTTTGCTATAACTGATTTGACGATACTAAATCCTATGGCCCCCAAAATAACGCCTGTGACTTTATCTATATAAAAAGAGAGTCGGGTAAACCTATTTCTCATGGTCTGTTTGGATAATACATAAATGATGGCGACATCCCAAAAAAATACGACGAGTGTCATCCACACACCTAGCAGAACTTTGAAGCTGAGGCTCACTTCAGGTGTCAGTGCCACGGTAAATAAGCTCAAGTAAAACAATAAGTTTTTCGGATTTAAAATGCCGGACATAAAGCCGGTAAGACATTCTTTTGTGAAGCTGCTTGCTGCTATGCTTGTACCGGTTTCAGGTGTGACCGTCAGCTCTTTGTAGGCTGATTTAGGGGCTTTCATGGCATGAAAGGCTAAATAAAGCAGAAATAAACCGCCGATAATTTTTAATGTCATCATGACAGAAACGGATGCCGCTAAGATTGTCCCGACACCAATTAGACAGAGCCCAATATATACAGCGTTCGCCATCGCAATACCGAGCGCTACGCCGATGGCATTCTTACGATGACCTTTAATAGCGCTTTTCACGACTAAAACAAAATCAGGGCCGGGACTTAATAAAGCAAGAAAATGAGCAAGAGCAACCGCGAAAAATATACTGAGTAATTCAAAATCCATTTATATTCTCTTTAAGTCGTGCAAAAAATGGCTAGAGCGTATCGAATTTATATATAAAATTGTTATTTATATCATAACTTTTTTACTGCAATTGCCTGAACCACAGAAGCCAAACCGGTATGATAAATCCCTTCTTTTACCTCTCTTTCCATTTCTAATAAGTGCTGAAAGCTTAAGTCAGGTAATTCATCTATCAGCGTCTGCTTGGTCTGCATCAACTCAGCAGATGAGCCACCACCTGTTTCGTAGTGAAGTTGAGCAGGTGTATAGGCTTCCAGTAAAAACACACCATTTGGCTTCAGCCCTGACATAACTTTTTGATGTAGCATTTTTCTGATGGCTGGTGGCAGCGGGCAGAATATTGAAATGATGCCATCCCATTGAGCTTCCCCAAGATGAAAGTCACTCAAGTCAGCATGAATGCATTCAATTAAGACCTGATTTTCTTCGGCCAGCCGTTTAGCTTTTTGCAAACCGACTTTGGATGAGTCCACGGCGGTAACGGAGTAACCCTGCTTGGCAAGGAATACGGCATTACGGCCTTCTCCTTCAGCGAGACTCAACACTCGCCCTTTGGGAATGGCCTGCATATGGTCTCTTAAAAAATCATTGGGCTTGATGCCATAAACATAATCATCGGTGTTGTATCGTTCATCCCACATCTTTATTTCTCCATCTGTTGCTTTGAATATGAAAGTGATGGTATTACTTCAAGTCAACTTGAAGTCAAGGCTAAAATATGAAAATAGGTGAGGTATCCAAAAAGACGAATCTGCCCACTTCGACCATACGTTATTATGAAGAAAAAGGGCTGATTCAATCCTCCGGACGAAATGGCCTAACCAGAACATTTTCACCGGACATCCTGGAGCGGTTGGCATTAATCACATTAGGCCGAAATGCTGGATTATCTTTAGATGAAATTCGTTCAATGCTGCTACCTGATACGGTCGATATTAATAGAGAGTTGTTGCTAACAAGGGCAAGTGAATTGGACGAAAAAATTAAACAGATGACGGCGATGAGAGATGGTCTACGTCATGCTGCTGCCTGCAAAGCACCGAGTCATTTGGAGTGTGGTACTTTTCGTCGTTTATTAAATATCGCCACTAAGCGATGGGGCAGGCCGACGGCACTTGAACGAGATTAAGTCAGCAGGTATGAATAAGAAAGACTTGTTGAAAATAGATATACAAAACTATTCTGAGCAATGGGCGAAGGAAATTGCTGATCTGTTTTATCAATCAGTGCATGCTATTGATTCATCTGTTTATACAGTTGAGCAAAAAGCAGCTTGGGCGCCGACGCCCATTGATTATGCCTTTTGGTCAGCACGATTAGAGGCAAAAAAGCCGTTAGTCGCTATCGTTAATAATCAAGTGGCTGGCTTTATTGAGCTTGATACTGATGGTCATATTGATTGTACGTATACGCATCCTGACTTTCAGAGAATGGGCGTGGCGTCGAAGTTATATGAGCACTTGCTTGCAGAAGCAATAAGGCGAAATATGAAGCGTCTCTACGTTGAAGCATCCATTACCGCTAAGCCATTTTTTGAGCATCGCGGTTTTGCTGTTTTCAGAAAGAATGTTGTTCAGCGACATGGTGTGTCATTAGTGAACTTCTCCATGGAAAAGTCTTTATAGTCTGGTAAGTGCAGTCATTAGTTAAATGATTAAAATGTAACGGTTTGGTCTGATCATGGAATCATGATGCCTAAAGATCACTTTATAAAATCACTGAAAGGGAGCATCTGTTGCCCGAACTAAAAATAGTAGGCTTGTTTCTTGTGACGGCCTTGGCAGAAATTATTGGCTGCTATCTGCCGTATCTCTGGCTGCGTGAGGGGAAATCCATTTGGCTGCTGGTGCCTGCTGCACTCAGCCTGTCATTGTTTGCCTGGCTGTTGTCTTTGCATCCAACGGCAGCTGGTCGCGTCTATGCCGCTTATGGTGGGGTATATATTTTCATGGCTATTTTATGGTTATGGGCTGTAGATGGTATTCGTCCTACAGTATGGGATATGGTTGGCTCTGGTGTCGCATTGCTGGGAATGGCCATCATTATGTTCGCACCACGAGGATCCTAAAGACGGAGTTTTAACTCGCTGGCTTGGCGCCTGCCTGTGTTAACGTTATTTGGCTTTATTAATCAGCAAATCAAGCATTAAAAATTCCCAAGCTAGAATCTTTGCTAGTGATTTTGTTCAAGTAAAAATATGAAGTTGAGTATCAATAACTATGACAAGTTATGCCATAAGCTCAAATATTCTGAGCGATACGCCATAACACACCACTCGGATCATAGAGAACAAAATCGAGCATACCCCAGGGTTGTTCAGTGACAGCCGATATTTCAACCTTATACTTGTCTGCTATCCCTGATTCGGTAATGTGTTGATGCCAAGACTGCACGTCTTCCACAAGCAGATGCATCATGAAATTTTCAGCCAGTGTCTGGTCATAAAAATTCTGAAGCAGAAAACTACAGTTGCCGTGATAGAAGTAGGCAACACCTGTGGTATCAGATGCCTGCGTGAAGCCAAGGTCAGTATAGAAGGCTTTAGAAAGCTCATAGTCTTTTGCTGGAATAAATGCTTTGATTTCAACGGTGTTCATATTTGCCATGGCTAGCCACTCCTTATCACTAATGCTGCGAAGGCTTATCGTTTTGATAATTTGATAGCGATACCGATGATACACATCACAAGCCAGACGATATAGCTAGGTAGCCAAGATGCATTCCAAGCTTCAGAAAAGACCATGGCTGCTGGTTGATTGAGATAAAAGTTGGCTAAAAGGTTGAGTAATAAAACAATCATTAGACCGATAAGGCCGACCATTAAGAGCACGTTTTTCCGTTTCATCACTTTCATCCTTGTAGATAGTTTATTCGTTTATCGAACGGACTTTTTGTGCGATAAGAAATGTGTGCAATTCCGGATATTGATCATATTCCAAGTGCATACATACACACCCAAGCTTCATTAATAATGCCAAAAAGCCATTTGTGCCTAAACTGGAGTAATACACTTCTTGTCCCATGAAATCATCTGTGTGTTCGCCCGGTTTAGTTGCGCCACCAAATGAAAAAATCAATATGCCGCCCTTGTTCAGGCTGTTAACCAGCTTAGTTAATACAGGCTTTTGCTGCTCCAGTGGAATATGCCAAATGCTATCCCAAGCGGTAATAAAATCGTAGCGGTTCTCAATTTCCCATTCGCAGATATCTTGCTGGTGAAATGTCACGTCAGGGTGACGCTGCTTGGCAAGCTCGACCATTTTGCTGGAAATATCGACACCTTCAACGTGAAACCCTTCAGCTTGAAGCAGATCGATAAATCGTCCTGTGCACCCACAGCCGACATCCAATGCTTTGTATTTGTTTTCAACAAAGCTGATGGCACGTTTATGTGCCTCGATGCCATTATTTCTATCAAACTCTTCACGTTCCCAAAGATGGATAATCATGTTGTAGGCTTTGCCGATATCGTCTGGATTCATATGAGAGTGAGTCACAATTTATTAGCTTTTGAGTATTCCTCAATAAACTCATCAATGAGGAATTCAACGCTCTCATACAATTCATCCATATCGGCGATATCTTTGGCGTATCGTCCCCAGACAAAACCGTCTTTTTTATAGCATTCGCCATTCACGCGATAGGACATGGTTCTGCTGAAGTCGAGATAAAGCAGATATTCTCCCGCGTGCTCCTCAACACGTAAAAACAGTTGAGCATCATCACGTGGATTTTGCTGGATATTAGCCGCGTATAACTGACCATCGATGATGGCTTCCAGCTCACTCTCATCAACGTCGTCAGGTTCGACTGTATACACCACATAAAGATGATCTGGCTTAGTCATTTCAAGGCCTGTGCCAGTGTTAGCCATGGCGGAAGAGGCTTGTAAAACAAGACAGACTAAGAATGAAAAAGGCAAGAAGCGTTGGAGTGTTGGGTTCGTCATTTTAGCGCTCAATATCAATTGATGGTATTGGATTCATTGCTGAGTTTGATGATAACAGAGCGTGCCACACTTGCGAATTTAAGCAGCTGCTTTTTGTATAACGTTATCAATTATTCTGAATCATCCATCTGTCCTGTTACGGTTTTATATATCCAGATAAGCTATCGGCTATCTGTAAAAGTCGAGTGGTTTTTTTATGAATACTGTGTGGATGTCAGCATTAAGAATATCCATCATTTATGTGATTATTGGTGGTATATGGATAATCACATCTGACCAAGCTCTGTCATATTTTTTTGCTGATAAACAAAGCGTTGTTGAACTGCAAACTATTAAGGGCTGGTTTTTTATTATTGCAACGGGCTTCATTCTTTTCTGGCTGGTTTATCGTCAGCTAAGCAATATGAATGAGGCCGAAGAACGTCTTCGCTATGCGCTGAATGCTTCTGGTGATGGGGTTTGGGACTGGGATGTACCCTCAAGTAAGGTTTGGTACTCCAAGCAGCTGCAGACGATGCTTGGCTATGAAAATGGCGAGTTTAGTAACAGCCTTGATGAATGGTCGAGTCGTGTTCATCCGGATGACATAGAATCCGTGATGAATGAGTTGCAACTACACCTTGATGGAAAAACAGATAGTTATATTAACGAACATCGCATACGTTGCAAAAATGGTCGATACAAATGGGTTCAAGATAGTGGACGAGTGATTACACGTGATGAAAATGGTCATCCAGTTCGCGTCGTCGGCACACATTCCGATATCACAACCCGTAAAGAAGCCGATGAAAAGCTCAAGCTTGCTAACACCGTCTTTACCCATGCTTATGAAGGGATTCTCGTCACAGATGCTGATAGTAAGATTATCGAAGTCAATGAGGCTTTTAGTAGAATTACTGGATACAGCAGAGAGGATGTCATCGGACAAAGTCCAAAAATCCTGCAGTCTGGTAATCATTCTCCAGAGTTTTATGAAGAAATGTGGCATTTGATAAGGACCGAAGGTTATTGGTCAGGTGAATTATCAAACAGACACAAAAACGGACAGCTATTTGTAGAAATGCTGACGATTAGTGAAATTCGTGATGAAGAGGGTAACGCTGCTAACTATGTGGCTTTGTTTTCAGACATCACGCATATCCGAGCTCAGCAGATGGCCCTTGAGCGATTGGCTAGCTATGACCCATTAACATCGTTGCCCAACCGTATCTTACTGGCTGACCGTTTAAAGCAATCGATGGCACGCTGCCAACGCCATCAACAATTACTGGCAGTGGCATTTATTGATTTAGATGGATTCAAGCAAGTCAATGATAGGTATGGCCATGAAGTCGGCGATAAACTTCTGGTGACCATTTCTAATCGTATGAAGCAGGCATTACGAGAGGGCGATACTCTCGCAAGAATTGGTGGGGATGAATTTATTGCCGTTCTGACTGAACTGAATGTATTTGATGATTGTGAGTCGGTTATTGAGCGTTTACTAGTGGCATCTTCAGAGTCGATATCTATTGATGATAAAACGTTTTCAGTCTCAGCCAGTATCGGGGTCACGTTATTTCCAGAAGACAGTGTTGATGCCGACATTCTCATGCGTCACGCTGACCATGCCATGTATACAGCTAAGCAGTTGGGTAAAAATCGCTATCACCTATTTGATGTGAATCAGGATGATGCCATCAGGTCACATAGAAAACAGTTGTTGCATATCGAACGAGCTTTGGAAAACGATGAATTTGTCATGCACTACCAACCCATCGTCAATATGCGAACGGGCTCGGTAGTTGGTTTAGAGGGGCTACTTCGCTGGCAGTCACCTGAGGAAGGCTTGTTACCACCAGGTGCGTTTTTGCCCTACATAGAAAACAATCCCATCAGTGTTAATTTGGGTGAATGGGTTATCCATGCCGTCTTGAAACAAATCAGCCTGTGGCAAGCAGCACAGGTCACTATGCCAGATATGATCAGTATTAACATTTCAGCTTTACAGATTGAGCAGGCTAATTTTGCTGATAGATTAGCCTCTCTGCTAAATGCTCATCCTGAGGTAGACCCACATAAAATTGAATTAGAAATTTTAGAAACCAGTGCCTTAGAAGACATCGAAAATGTCTCCAATACAATGAGTGCCTGTGCCCAGCTTGGTGTGAAATTCGCAATTGATGACTTTGGTACAGGCTATTCATCACTCACTTATCTCAAGCATTTACCGGCTGAGATAATCAAAATCGATCAGAGCTTTGTTCGTGATATGTTGGTAGATGAGGATGATCTGGCTATTGTGAAAGGGGTGATCGGCTTGGCTAATGCCTTCCAACGAGGGGTCATAGCCGAAGGCGTGGAATCTGCCGAACATGGAAAAGCCCTATTAAAACTTGGTTGTGAGCAAGCTCAAGGGTTTGGTATTGCGAAACCGATGCCAGCAGAGCGCGTACCCGAGTGGATAGAAGAATGGAAACCTCAGTGGTGAGTAGCTAACGTTATTTAGGTACCTTGTGCTGACGACATCGCCAACTGTTTTTATTCACTATGTAATAGTCTATTTCTAATTATTAAGGCTCTCGAACACTTAGTTTTCAATATCAATTTCAAGAAATTCAAACGAGCCGTATCACCATTTTCATACGGCTTTTTTATCTACTTATCGCGTAATCGTTCGTACTGCACATTATTTTGTCTATTCATTCATTTGCTTTAATTAGGAAATTAGCATGTTTTCTAGGCTTTAAAATTCAACTAATTCCATTCCTTGCTTTAAATAGGTAAATGAAATACCTTATTAAAAAGGCGGGATTTGATAGCTGATGATATGTTTTTATAAAGTCGTTTTATTAAATAAAAACAATTCGTTAAAAGTTTTTATTCATTGGTCAATTTGCTGACTGACGCGCAGCTATCGATGTTGTTAATGACTCGTTCATTAACGCTATTCCGTCATTTACTCGGTATTCAATAAAGCCTTGCTCAGGGTATAGGCGCCATCTCACAAAGGAGTGACTGATGACAAACGTAAAAAAACTCTGGTTGTTTCTCGCTTTCTTATTGTTTGTTTCTTTTGGTGTGCTGATATGGAGTGGTAATCAGATTTATCAACAAGCACCACCCATGCCCGAAAAGGTCGTCACTAATGATGGCCAGCTAATCTACAGTCGTGATGATATTGAGAAAGGACGACAAGTCTGGCAGTCCTTTGGCGGAATGCAACTTGGTTCAATCTGGGGGCACGGTGGTTATGTCGCACCAGACTGGAGTGCCGACTGGATGCATCGAGAGTTGATGGCCTTACTCAATCTCTGGGCAAACCGAGATTATGGTGTGGAAAGTTTTGAGCTTGCCAATGCCGAACAGCAAGCCGCTTTGCAAGGCAGACTGAAGTCCCTAGTCAGAAAAAATACATACAATCCCGACACTGGCGTCATCACTTTAAGCTTGGACAGAGTCAAAGCGATAAGTCAGGTATCTGAACATTATCAACGCCTCTTTAGTGATGAACCTTCAACGGCTGAGCTGCGTGAAGCTTATGCCATGAAAAATAACACGGTCACCGATCCAGAAAATCGTCGTGTACTTTCCGCTTTTTTCTGGTGGACGGCATGGGCCACTATGACTAATCGCATTGATGGTGACATTACCTATACCAATAACTGGCCTAATGAGCCGTTGATTGATAATAAACCACCGGCGAGTATGTTCCTCTGGTCTGCATTTAGTGTGACATTCTTACTGGCTGGAATTGGTTTAATGGGCTGGTATTACGCGGTGTCTCATGGCAAAGAAGAGGCGACCAGTAAACTGCCGGCAACCGATCCCATGCGCGATTTACGACCTACACCTTCGATGATGGCGACAGCCAAATATTTCTGGGTGTTGCTCGCTTTATTCCTGGTACAAATTCTACTTGGTGCGGTGACTGCGCATTATCAGGTGGAAGGCCAGGTTATGTATGGCTTTGAGTTATCGGAAATTTTGCCTTACTCGATAACTCGCACCTGGCATACCCAGCTGGCTGTGTTATGGATAGCACTTGCCTGGCTCGCGACCGGCCTTTATATCGGTCCTGCCGTATCGGGTTATGAACCGCCTTATCAGCGATTCGGTGTGAATCTGCTGTGGGTTTGCTTACTGGTTATTGTGGTCGGTGCCTTTACTGGACAATGGTTCGCGGTGAATCAGACATTAGGATTGGAGCATAACTTCTGGTTCGGTCATCAAGGTTGGGAATATGCCGATATTGGCCGGTTCTGGCAGTGGTTCCTGTTTATCGGTTTATTACTCTGGTTGTGTTTGGTGGGGCGCTCGCTCTGGCCGACATTACGTCAACCCTCTGAAAGTCGTTCCATTATTGGTTTACTGTTCTTATCCACCGTTGCCATTGGCTTGTTCTTTGGGGCGGCACTGGTCTGGAATGAACACACCCATATTTCCATGGTGGAATACTGGCGCTGGTGGTTGGTTCACCTCTGGGTTGAAGGATTCTTTGAAGTCTTTGCCACAGCAGTTATTGCGTTCTTATTTACTCGTCTGGGCTTAATCCCGGTCAAAACAGCAACAGTTGCTGTGCTGTTTGCCACGATTATTTTCATGTCAGGAGGCGTAATTGGCACATTGCATCATCTCTACTTTGTCGGATCACCTACACCGGTATTGGCGTTGGGTGCCAGCTTCTCAGCACTCGAAGTAGTGCCACTGGCCTACATCGGGTTTGAGGCGTATCACAATTACACATTGGGTCATGCGACTGAGTGGATGAAACGTTACCGCTGGCCGATTATGTTCTTTGTGGCCGTGGCGTTCTGGAATTTGGTCGGTGCCGGTTTATTTGGATTTTTAATTAATCCACCATTATCGCTGTACTACATGCAAGGTCTTAACCTGACGCCTCTGCATGGTCATACCGCCTTGTTTGGTGTTTACGGTATGTTGGGTATTGGTTTGACCTTGTTCTGTATACGCGGTATCAAGCCTGATCTAGTCTGGCCGGAAGGTATTCTTAAAGCCAGCTTCTGGTGTTTCAATATTGGTCTGGCTCTGATGGCTTTACTCACGCTGTTACCGCTTGGCGTTATGCAATTGTTTGCCAGCCTGAATCATGGTTATTGGTACGCCCGATCAGCGGACTTTATGCAGCAACCGGTTGTTGATTTACTGGTCTGGATGCGTGTGCCCGGGGATACCATCTTTGCTGTCGGCGCTTTGTTATTAGCTTGGTTTATTCTCAGCTTATGGATTAAACCAAAATATGAAGGTGGGCAACAACGCGGCTAAAAGCCAATCCGATTGAAGGACTGACTCAGGTGATTGAGTTCTATGATGAGGTGAGGCAAGTACACTGGTTGATGGCCTTTGCCAGTGGCGGCTTGCTCTTCATTCATGGACTCATTCACCTGAGTCAGGCCGATAATCTGCTTTCAACGTCTGTTCGTTATCTTCGCTACGGCGTTGATACGGTGTTAATCACCGCGGCGTTAATGCTGACCAATATCGTGCAGCAATTTCCTTTTATCGATGTTTGGCTTACGGTGAAGTTTCTGCTGCTGATGGTTTATCTCTTTCTCTCACACATCATGCTCTACAACACAAGAAACCAGCGGCAATATGCCACAGTTTGGGGGCTGGCTTTGATGACGTGGTTGTTTATTTTCAGCGTAGCGAAAACGCATCAAAGCGGGGGCATATTCAGCTTGCTCTTTTGACGTAAAAGATACATTTAAGCCTATAGCTGGTTCGTTGAAAGCCATTTTATAGATGCATTTAGAGGATAGTTATGTACGGGACATTATTACTGCTTCACATACTCGCTGCCACCATATGGACGGGAGGGCATATCGTCTTATCGGTGGTGATCTTGCCAAAGGTATTAAAGCATCGTTCGCCTGAAGAGCTGCTTAGTTTCGAATCAGTTTATGAAAAGATAGGCATGCCCGCCCTGATTATTCAAATCTTAACGGGTTTGTATCTGGCTTATCATATGCTGCCAGACATCACACATTGGTTTAACCCCACAAATCCCGTCTCACATGGCATCATGGCAAAATTGTGTCTGCTGCTTTTAACACTCAGCTTTGCTGTTCACGCACGATTTCGTGTGATTCCTCACCTCTCTCCAGACACACTCAAAGTGATGGCCTGGCACATCATTCCCGTCACCCTTTTTTCCATCTTGTTCGTCGTTGTTGGCGTGTCATTCCGAACAAGTTGGCTTTATTAATCACACGGCAATAACAGGAGGCATACATGAACATTAAGCTACATCGTATTTATGAAAGTGATGCACCCACAGGTTACCGAGTACTGGTGGACCGATTATGGCCACGTGGAGTATCAAAAGAAGACGCCAATCTGGATGCCGACTGGAAAGAACTCACCCCCAGTGATGAACTACGTAAATGGTTTGATCACGACCCTGATAAATGGAACAGATTTCGTAAAAAATACCTCAGCGAACTGAGTGAACATAAACAAACAGCCAAAGACTACCTAGCCGAAGTCACACAAAAAAATGTCGTGCTCCTCTATGCAGCAAAAGACAAACAACACAGCCATGCTCATATATTAAAAGAGTATCTCGAGAAGCTGGGTTAGCAAACGATTTTCACGTCAAACGCAAAACCCGTTGGTATAAGTGCCTTTCAAAAATAGGATTACCCATTTTTATTCTATGGTTTTGTATGCCACTGATAATAAATGAGTTATAGTCAGCTTTAATCAGGTAGTGAAAGAACGTCTAGTGATGACAACAAGGATTTGAGCCAGTACAGAAAGTGAAAGCTTGCCATGAAATATCCGAGTCTCAGAACACGAAAAGCTAGGCACTATTTTTCAACGTGAGCTTAAAAATTTGGCCTTATAATTCTGTAAATAAGAAATTACTTTTATTAATAAACAACAGATTAGAACTTTTGGTGAGGAATTATAAGGCCGCCTGCTTAATATTTATTATGCGGCCATTGGCCTCATAAAACACACTGTTATGAATATTTAGGAGATCACGAGTGTTTGAAAATTTAGATATGTCTACAAAAGATATAATAATGACAGCAGCTGTGATCTTGGGCCCAATTTTAGCGGTTCAGGCTCAAAAGTTCATTGAGCGGACGCAAGAAAAAAAGAACCGCCGAATGGCCTTATTCAAAACGCTCATGTCTACCCGAGCTGAGCGCTTAAACAGAGATCATGTTCAGGCCCTTAATATGATCGATATAGAATTTTACGGCCGTTTACTGCCTTTTCTAAAAACGCGCTATCAAACAAGAAAAGAGCAGGCTGTAACTCATGCATGGAAAAGCTACAACAGTCATCTTAATCAAAAAGATGAATATGAGTCTTTAGAGCAATGGATCAAAAAAGGCGATGAGTTATTTACCAACATGCTTTATGCAATAACCCAGTCTCTAAACTATGACTACGATAAAGTTCAGCTTCAAAGAGATTGTTATAGGCCAATAGCTCACGGAAACATAGAAAATACACAACTAGCCATACTTGATGGTTTAGACCAGCTTGTAAACAAAGGCCGGCCTCTGCCAATGTATGTGGTTAATTTTCCACCCCAAGAACAAGCTGATAACAATGAGCAAGATATTCATAACAATTAAAGGCACAGGACGCCAAAACCGCCGCTTCGATTTGGTTTTGTCGCCCGTGCTTTAGGCGTTACATGTTTACCGGAACAATTCGCTATGCGTTCCGATTCTTGCAAGTTTTAAAGAATCTGTATCAATTTTATAAATTAAAACTAAGTCAGGTTTAATGTGGCAATCACGATAGTTTTTCCAATCATCTGATAATGGGTGATCTAGATATTTTTCAGATAAGGTTTTGCCAAGTTGTAGTTGTTTTATGACGTGACCCACTTCAACGATATCAGTTATGGATAGTTTGGCAATTTTCTTAAAGTCTTTTTTAAATTGTGTTGAGTATTCGAGCTCAAGCATCAACGAAGCTTTCCAATATTCAAATTGCTAAATAATTCTTCAACATCTTTAGCAGAACTGGCATTGCCAGCTTCAAGCTCAGCAATAGCAGCGGCGGTTATGTCATTGGGTTGGCGCACTTTAAGTTCAAAAGGAATACCACCATAATTAACCACCGCTTTGGCAAATAGCTTTAGCGCCTGGGAGGTGCTTAATCCCATATCTTCGCATACGTTAGTAAATGCCAATTTGGTATCGGCATCAATTCGGGTGCTTAGCGTTTCTGTCTTCATAGTGTCACCAAAAGTTATTCATTGTCTTACAATGTAAGACATATTCTAGCAAGTGGCATGCAAAAATCAATAGTTTCAGAGTAATTGATTCATCAGACCGCTGGCCGCATAAAGCATACTGTTATGTGATTAAAGGAGGTCTCAGTCATGGACGTTCACAATTTTGGAATGCACGTTTTTCATCAACAAATGGAATTACAGCGAATAGAAAGAGGTGCTGTATATCACTATAGAAATCCTGTAGTTAAAGCCTGCAAAGCTCTATGAATATGTCCAAAAGTTTGAACAAGAATTAGATGATGAGCTCTTCTAACGTACCACAGAATCTAACTTCGTTACTTTTGTTGGGTTCTCAACACGGCACTGCTCAGGCCTGTGTATCATCGTTCTGTTTATATTTGATGTTTGCATCATTTTATTTGGGATCATAATGTTTGCAACATAGTCCAAAGTACAATTGCACTGAGGTATTGTTCTGGGGCTAAGTGATTGAATTCTTGGGTCACTAACACCTTTTACGCAATCGTTATAATTTCTGACAATCGGCCCTGTAAACGCCTTACCCGCGCCTTCAGGTAACATTGCCAAGATTTCAGCTTCTGTATGAACCTTGCTATCGTAAGTTTCTTGTGCGAAAGCTGCAGATGATGTGGCAAGTAAAAATAATGATGTAAATAAAATGGTTTTCATTGTGAATCCTTCAAAAGTTTTATGAAGTATGGTTTGGAGAACCCTTTTACAAAGAAAAGCTTATACTACTTTATTCTAAATAGAGTAGTAATCTTCTAAATTATCTTCTGCTATATACGAATCTGATAAATCAATAGTGTCAGCAACTGTCTTAAACTGAAAAACAAAGAACAAAACCGTTATGAAAAAAGTATCAACATGAAATTCTATTTATTGGTTGCTTTGTTCTTTATTACCAGCGATCTGTTTGCTGATCAAACAGACACCATCATTAAGTTGAAAACCGAGACAGGAATACTGGAAGGCTCTCTTGTTATCCCCACTGGAAACAGTCCTGTGCCTGTAGCATTAATCATTGCAGGCTCGGGGCCGACGGACAGGGATGGCAACAATCCTGCGATGAAGAATAATTCTCTAAAAATGCTGGCAGAGGCGTTGTCTAAAAATGGTATTGCGACTCTGAGGTATGACAAACGAGGCATTGGTAAAAGCCAACAAGCGGTCGTAAAAGAGAGTGAATTGCGGTTTGAGCATTACATTTCAGATGTAAAAGACTGGGTGGCGTTATTAAACCAAGATGAGCGCTTTAAGGGCGTCACAATCATAGGACATAGTGAAGGTTCATTGATTGGCATGGTGGCTGCTCAGGAAAGCTGTGTGAAAAACTTCATCTCTATTGCTGGCCCAGGTCTTTCGGCAGATAAGGTCATATTGGAACAAATAGAGTCACAATCGCCGCAAGCTTTAACTCGTGTATTACCCATCATTGAGCGTCTCAGGCAAGGCAAAAAGGTCAATGACGTTAGTCCCCAACTCTATGCTTTGTTTAGGCCGAGTGTGCAACCTTACATGATATCTTGGTTTAAGTATGACCCCACCAAAGAAATAGCCAAACTTAAGATGCCAGTGCTGATTATCCAAGGGTTGAACGACATTCAAGTGCGTGAATCACAAGCAAAAATACTTGCTAAAGCCAACCCACATGCACAGTTGAAGCTGGTGGATGGCATGAATCATATTTTCAAACAGACTGGGCCGCATCGGGCAGATAATCTTGCTAGCTATAATCAGCCCGATCGGCCAATTAATCCAGTCCTGACTCATGTCATCACTGACTTTTTTATGCAAAATGATAAGCAGAAATCTAATTTAGCTCATATAAAAAGCTGTGTGACTCAATAAGGCTAGCTAGATAGCTACTGAGCGATAAAGCTGAAGTGTGATCTCCTATTTTCCCCATTAACTCACTCATCATTTTAACTTCCATCAATACCTCTCCGAGCATTTCACCTTACAGTTTGTCTTAACAGTGAGTTCACAAGACAACAGGTTGAATATCGGTATGAATGATCCGACAAAAGCATCTGACAACGAAGAAACGCCTGTACCTGAACAGGATGAGATGAATCAGGTGGTGGATAATAAACCGCCTGCCACTGAGTCCTCCAAGTCTGCCAAACGCGTGCTACGTTTCTGGTTATTGTTTATTCTGTTATCCAGTTTGGTCGTATTGCTCACTACTCGTGATGACCTACGTCAAAATGTTATTGAGAGTAGTGAACAGGCTGTTGATTACATTGCCTTTGATATGCTGGGTTGGTCACCGCGTGAGCTATTTATCTGGCGTTTACGGATGGCAGGTTTATTAGAAAGTCCATTAGGCCAACGCTGGACACAGGCGGTTGACCTGGCCAGTAAGAAACCAATACAAGCAGGTGCTCAATATCGCACTACTGAGACTTTTGAAGATGATGAAGTGGAAGCTCATATTTATCAGGTCTCATTAGAACGAGGTGAAAAGCTGGTATGGCAACTCACGCGACAGGATACGGCTGATAGTCGCTTATACGCCAGCCTTGAGCGACGCAAAAGAAATGATGAACACTGGACGACAATAAGTCATCTAGATGCGGAAGGCGACACCCAGACGCGAATCGCATCAGCAGCTGGCGATTATCGCGTTGTGTTACAGCCCGAGTTATTTGCTAAAGTCGATTATTCCTTAGCCATGGCGAGTGGTGGTTCATTACCTTTTCCCGTAGAAGGAGCGAAGCAGCGAGATATTGGTAGCGTCTTTGGTGATCCGCGTGATGGTGGTGCCAGAAAACATCATGGTGTCGATATTTTTGCTAAAAAGGGCACACCGATTACGGCTGTGATTGATGGGTATGTCCGTACTGGTAATTCTGGCTTGGGAGGCAAACACGTCTGGCTATCAGGGGGACTGTTTGGTTTAGGCAGTGCCCGATATTATTATGCTCATCTGGATGACTTTGCCGTTGAATCGGGTGATAAGGTCAAGAAAGGTGAGGTTATCGGCTATGTGGGCAACACGGGTAATGCCAGAACCACACCGCCTCATCTTCACTTTGGGATATACGCTGGTGGCCCTGTTGACCCAGCACCATTTTTGAAGCCTGAGCCAAAGTTACCTGCAAGCTGAGCATGGACTGCATGGTATGCTCTATTTTGAATTTGAGATCATTTTGGGCTGGTTCCTTTGATTTTAAAATATCATTGTCTTCTTCAGCCAAGTATATGGCTACCGAATCAAAAAATGATTTTAATGCATACCAATGCTCTTTAACTCAAGGGCAGCTGATATTGCCATTGGTTTCAATTGAGCCGGTAACGGTATAGTTACTATTATTGAAATAACATTCGACGTGGTTTGATGTATTACCTGCCCCCGAGAGGTTATTAACCGTCACACTGCTAGCGAAAAAGTATGTACGCCACTTGCTCGCTGGGGATGTGCCTCCCATATTCAGCGTGTTGTTTGAAAAGTCGATATTGGCGTTATTACCGATAAAGGCTGTGGCATAGCCAATACCGCCATTGGCGATAATGTTGATATTGTTATTGCGTACGGTGACATTACGGCTGTCTCTAATCGCTAAACCGCTGGCAGTAGCTTCACTAACCGTGGTGAACGTGTTATTCAGAATGTTGACATTTTCTTTGCCATTAATTTCGACGATTCTGGCTGAATTTGAACTAGTTATTTTGGCATTCACACCGATAAGGCTGCTGTTATCTGCCATTTCGAAAAACCGTCTTCCGCCACCGAGGCCGCCATTACTGCCTGAGCCAGAGATACTGGCTGATGGCGTAGTAATGTTGACGCTTCTTCCAGATGGGGTTTTGACCCTGAGGTTTGCAGCTCCCAAAATCTGCTGGCCTGGCTGTACTATCGCTAGGGTGTTTACCCCGGTGTAATCACCGTTCAGGATAATGGTAGCGTTGTCACCCGCGTTAGCAATGGCGGTACTGAAATTACTGGCATTAACATTGTCATCAAACAGCACAATGCGTTTGCCATCGGCGGTTTCGCGAATCACCTCGGGCGCACCGTAACTGCCTCCCTGGCTGACCACATCGACATCGCGGACAACAGGATCCGTCATCCGTTGTTCCATGGCTGTCAGTGCTCGACTTGATCTAGCTTTTGTGCCCCCCAATGGAATGCTGAGTCGCAACATGGCAAAACGCTGACTGCCACGGGGATCGTCACGCTGATATTCCAGCCCCAGCGATAAACGCGAACCTCTCGACAAAAAAGGCAAAGCATTGAATTTCATTTCCAGTCGAGCGCGCGGCCCCTGGATGGTCTCTGCTTTGCTGTCGGTAAATCGGTAGCCACCAGCATAGACACGTAATTGCTTATCGTCTTCGGGAGTAAATACCGGAATACGCCAACCGATTTCAGCGTCGTAACCGCTCATGGAGCGTTCTTCACCGGCGCGGTAGGTGATAGCGGTGCCGGAAAAATCCGCAGTGCCTAAACTCTCTTCAAAGTAGCTGGTTTTCCCCACGGGAATATAGGCATTGGCACGTAAATCCCAGTCCATCGACAAGGCTTCGACACCTAAGGTCACTTGGTTGAAGAAATTGTCATAGGGGCTTTTACGACGGTCAAAATAACCATAGCCACCGAGGTTCCAACCATTGTCCAGCATGTGGCGAAGACCCACACCGATGTTGCCTTCGTAACTGTCATCGTTATCCATACGGCCGCGCAGATTCGCAAACAGCAGGCTGTCGTTGTTTTGCCAAAGCGGTATCAATAAATCTGCTTCACCCAGGCTACGTTCGTTACCCAGTTTGCCTTCGAAGTCGATACGTGGCTGCCACTTGTCAGATGAGCGTGCTGTTTCAGCTTGAACCTCAGTGATAGTGACAAAGCTGGCGGCGAGCATGAGAGAAAGCAGTGTTTTGTTCATCAATGTTCCTTACTTCTAAGTTTTCATTTGTTACTGGCTGAACATGAACATTGAGAGTGTGGAGAGTTGCATCCATGCCTTTAGCCGTGCATTATCGATAAGTAATGCAGCATATTTTTGCTTTTTCGCCGAAAGTCCTCGCAGAATTTCGACAAATCAAAGATTTTCCAAAACAAAAAAGTTGTTATTCGGTTAGAACAAACGGTTTAACAATTTGGGTGAAATGTGTTTGTTAAAGCGAAAATACAGATATGCATATTAGGAAAAGACACAACGCGGTGATAGTCACTGATTAGTGACACTTTTGATAATTAAGTTATAGAAACACACATGGAAGACGCTCAAAAACAAGCCATTCATCAGCTTTGGGATGACATGGCCGCTAGCAGTGCCTCTCGTTCATTGGAAATGCTGGATACCACACTGCAAAGACTGGCCGATCTGGTTGATGCTCAGCAGGCCTACTGGATAGGCTCGTTAAGAATTGACGCTATTGCTGAAAATGACCCAGCCTCTGGCTGGCGAGCGCGCCACAATTATTATCTGCATCATACCGCCGAACGTGAAGCTGTTCGCAAAGAACATTATCGTAGGCTCGATAGTGGACTGGTTGATCCCAGTATTCTTGCTAACCTTAAGAATGCCGGCACATTCAGAATCAATATCAAACACGAGATGGTGCCACCGGAATGGTTTGAGTCGGAGATTTATAAAAAATTATTTGTGCCTTTTGATATCCGTGATGTCATTTTCGTGGCGACGCCAATCAGCCCTGATGTGGAATCATGGATGATATTTGAACGCGGTGGTAAAGACTGGGTGAATTTTGGTGAAGCAGAACGCCAGTTATTGGATTATGCCGTGCGTCCGACAAAGTGGTTCCAAAAACAAGTCACATTGCATCATGGTATTTATCTCGCCGAAGAAACACTGACTGCAGCCGAGCGTCGGGTGCTGAGTGGCCTACTCACTGAGAAAACAGAAGCCGAGATTGCCGATGAGTTGGGCCTAAGGCATAGTACGGTTCACACGTATTGCGTTCGTATTTGTCGTAAATTTGGTGTGCGTGGTCGTAATGGGCTTATTTCATTGTGGCTTGGCGAAACGCAAGAATAAACTTTCTATCCAAGAGAAAAATCTGAACACTTTTCTTCAGTGTGTCATGTCACTGAAATCCGAGCTAGTCAGATATGATCAGAAATACAAACGTTCAGGCGTAGAGTACTACAGTCTAGTCTTATTCTAAGATCTGTTATACGCACGTCATGGCGAATCCATAATCCTATTTATTGCTATCTGACATCGTAAAATACGTACTTATCGCTCGAACACGGCTAAAGGGTGTGTCGTAATGATATGCATCATCACACGCTGACCTGGTTCTGCGATGTTTTCATGACTGCAACGAATTTTCACCGTTGCTCCAGCATCGGTTTTGATTCCATATAGACGAGCACTGCCTTCATAACGACTCCAGATAATTTCGCCATTACCCCCTTCGTCGAGCGTTAATGAGAGATCGTCAGGTCTAAGTAATAAATCCACCTCACCTTGTGCATCATTGACGGGGGAGGCTGGTGCATTACCTAAAGCAGTGGCGACAATGTTACTACCGGTATTAAGTGTGCCGGGTAGAAAGCTGGCATCACCGAGAAAACGAGCTACAAAGCGACTTTGTGGTTTGCTAAAGCAGTTTTCTGGTGTGTCGATTTGTTGTAGTTTGCCATCTTTGAGGATGCCAATCCGATCACCTACAGACAGGGCCTCTTCCTGGTCATGGGTGACCCAAATGGCTGGTACGCCTGCTTCTTTGAGTGCCTGACGAATTTCCCAGCGTAAATCATCTTTTAGAGCCGCATCCAAATTAGACAGTGGTTCATCCAGCAAGACAAACGCGGGCTCATGTGCCAGCGTGCGAGCCAGAGCGACACGTTGTTTTTGACCGCCTGAGAGGTTTGCCGGTTTGGCATCACGCCAAGGCGTCAGGCCCAGCAATTCGATCCAGTGGTTGGCTTTAGCATTGTCTTTCAGTTTGAAGCTGACATTCTCTATGACGGTCAGGTGAGGAAACAAGGCGAAGTCTTGAAACACCATACCGACCTGACGTTTTTCCGGTGCGATGGTTTTAGTGGCAGTAACGGTGTGTGAGCCCAGCTTAATTGTGCCATCGGAAATAGGAATAAGCCCAGCTAATGCTTGAAGAATGGTCGTTTTACCGCATCCAGTGGGGCCAACCAGTGTTAACAGCTCAGCGTCTCCGAGTGTAAAGCTAATGTTATCCACCACTTTTTTCTGCCCGTAATGGACAGAAACATTCTGCACTTCAATCATGAGAGAGAGGGTTCCTCTTCGATGATATCCGTCTGGTTCCAACGCTCACCATAAAACATGATGGCCATAGCCAGAGCGGAAATCACTACTAATAACAATCCGGGAATGGCTGCCTGACCAAAATAACCGGCTTCATAAACGCGCCATAAATAGGTGGCCAGCGTTTCAAAGTCGAGCGGGCTCAGGATCAGCGTTGCCGGTAATTCTCGCATGACTTCAAGGAATACCAAAGCGGCACCGGCAACGATGCCACGAATACTCAGGGGTAACGTGATTCGGCGGAACGCCTCTTTTCGACTGGCTCCCAGCAGACGTGCCGCCTTTACCAGACTAGGATCAAGACGTTCAGAAGTCGAACGAATGGAGCCGACCGCGAGAGGCAAAAAGCGCATCACATAGGCTAACACCAATAAAGCCAGTGTCTGATAAAGAAAGGAAAGCTGTAAGCCGACATAGACTAGGGCGGTGCCCATAACAATACCAGGCACACCAAAACCAAGGTAACTCACGCGTTCCATCAAGCGTCCAAATTTACCGCTGATGGCGGCCTGTGCTACAGGTAAAGCAAAGATGACGGTAGCGATGGCGGCGAAGAAAGCGGCATAGGCTGAGTTCCAGGCGTAAACCAGTTCAAAGTTACCGGCACCTTCACGCCATAACCAGATGCAAAACACAGCCAGCGGTAACAGGATAGATAAGGCAATTACAGGCAGAGAAGCCAGCAACATTGCGGATGTGCGAAGTTTACCCGGCCATAAGGTCAATGATTTACCCGGTCTTTCGTGTGTGCCTTTAACGCGCGACTCAAGAAACAGGATAAGACCCACAATCACCAGCAATTGCAGTGATAGCATCGCCGCTTGGCTGAGACCGAAGCTGTTGTATTCCACATAAATCATGCGAGTAAAGGTATCCAGCCCTAAAATGGCCGGCGTACCAAAGTCAGACAGGGCATACATAGCTGCCAGTAAAGCGCCAGCAGCAATACCATTGGTGATACGCGGTAAAACGACAGACCATAGACTACCGAGCAGCGACATACCTAACGTGCGTGCGGCATACACCAAACTGGCATCAAGACTAAGCAGAGAGGCACGCACAGTCAGCATGACAAAAGGGTAGGTGTAGAGTGCCATCACCACACTGGAACCAAACAAACCATCAAAGCTGGGTGTTGTGATACCTGTTAATTGTTCTATTTCGCCACCAGGCCCGAAAGCGGCATAAAGCGTGAAAGCCCCAATATAGCTGGGAATAGCTAATGGTGCGGCCAGTAAAACCAGCCAGAACTTACCCCAGGGGAGTCTGACATACGCAGTGAGTAATGCCAGCGGAACACCAATTAAGACAGCACCTCCAGCGGTGAACACCATCAGGGCTAACGTATTGGTAAGAATCTCGAGATTACGAGCATCAAACAGCTGTGGGCTGTCGGACGCTAATGAGATCAGCACCACCACTGGCATCAGCGCTGTCAGGGCGATGATTAATGCCAGAGGGTAAGACGGAGACCATCGCTTCATAAAACGCCGACGTTTCGCATCAAGTCGATGGTCGGACGCAAGTCACCCAGACGGGTTAAATCAATTTGTGGCGGATTAATGCTATTTAATTTTGGTAATCCCTCGGGCGGATGGACGCCTGTCACAAGTGGAATTTCACAGGCTTCTTCAGCAAGGTAAGACTGCACTTCTTTAGTTAATAAATAACGAATGAAGTTAGTTGGCAATTCGCCTTCTTTGAGTGCCAGAATGCCAGAAGCATTAACCAGACAACCCGCATCGTTATTGGTGAAAGCCAGGTCGACATTGGCATCCGGCTTACCTGCTTTTAAACGCAGTGTGTAGTAATGATTAGCCAGGCCGATATCTACTTCACCGCGTTCCACAGCCATCACTACACCGAGTTCACCTGCGAATTTTTTGGCTTTTTGGTTCATGGCTTTTAGCCAGTCAGCAGTCGCTTTATCACCCTCCAGAATTCGCATGCCGGTAATAAAAGACTGAAACGCCGCATACGCCGGGGCCCAGCCGACACTCAAGTCGGTATCGGGTAAAGCCATAATATCGTCTGGGATTTTATCGGCAGTTAATTTCTCGGTATTAAACGGAATGGTTCTGATACGACCGGTAATAGGCACCCAGTCAGGAAACTGGAATTCATCACGCAGTTGGCCTGTCAGATCGCTAGGCAGTGGCTGTGCAAGCTCGGCCGATGTGACCATACCCACCGCGCCAGAATCGACTGCCCAGAACAAGTCTGCCCGACGGACACCAGCCTTAGCTTCAGCGAGGATGGCATTGGTCAGAGAAGCCGTCGGTCCACGACGGATGCGTAACTTAAGATCAGGGTTACGCTTTTCAATGGCTTTGATGACATTTTCATACAGTCCACCCTCACCGCGTCCAAGGTAGAGGGTTAACTCGCCTTCGAGTTTAGGTAAATCCTCAACCGACATCGCATTAGCAGGATCGGCGAGAACTTGTTTAATACTCAGTGGCAATGCACCGGCAGCGGCGAGCGCTGCCAGAGATTGTATGAATGTTCTACGTTGCATTTAGAAAACGTCCTTTCTCTCTTCCGCCGATTTTTCGAGTAAATCATGCGCTGTATCGATTTTGCCTTTCATCGTGTTCACAACTTCGCGAACTTCATCCAGGCTCTGGCCTTTCTGAATCGCTTGTGGCAGCACAACATTAAAATCTTTTTCCAGATCTTCTACCAGCCCGGCATCCAGTGAAATCAATTCACCTTCGACACCTTCAAACAGGTTCAGATAGGTATCGTGCACAATGCTGACAGCTTCTTTATCTAGCTGCTCAGCATATTTGGCAACAACGCGATCCAGACGACCTTTGATAGCTTGAAGTGCTTCCAGAGAATTCGTTGGGTTGGCTTCAGTCGTGACGACTTTGTCAGTCAGGCCTTTGTCTTGGTATTGAGCCGCTAATTTTACTGCACCTAGGGCTTGCCATAAAGATTGTTCGAGGAAACGTTGTTGAATACGGATGTCTTCAATCGACTCTTGTTCTTCCAAGGCATCCTTCACACCGTATAAACCCTGCCAAATAGAAGCGTAAACAGGAACATAATTGGTTTCGATAGCTGAATGGAATTTCACCTCTTCCCAGTATTCAACGAGTAATTCAGGTTTGGCTTCTTCTACACCACCTTTCTGATAGCGGCTAATCATTTCTTCGACTTTTGTATTCAGCCACTTCACTTCTTTTGAGTAATTATCGAGGTTGTCAGATAAATGATTGACGTGTTCACCGACTGGGCCGTTAGCGAAAGTAACAGGGGCTGTAAATAAGGCAGCAGCGCCTAACAACGCTATAAGATGTTGGCGTTTGAACCAATTAATCGTCATCGTTTGTATCTCCTGGAGTTGCGATGGGTTTTTGATTTAAGGTTATTTTTTGATAATGATACTTATTTCTATTACCAGGGTAAACTAACTATTGTCTGGATGTTAGCTCAAACGGTGTGAGTTTTTTGCAAACTTGGCATTGTGTTTACACCAGATTGCAGACTTCGACCTTATTTCTTGTGAGTTGTTTCATCTTGATTCAGATATGCAGGTTGGTCATACAAAACGATAGGAAGGTGAATTACCTGATGACTGAAAAAAGAATCCATCTTTGGTCGTTAAAGCAGTCGAAAAATACGCTTTTCGATCGAGTCGTTCAGAGCGCCTTTTCATCAGCGTTGCTATTGACAGCCATGCTATAAATTTCTGAAGCAAGTAAACCCCAACACTTTTTAATGACTTCAGGATGATTAAATTAAGATGAGCAGCAAGAAACATAGATTTGATTTTCTCAGAAAATACATATGGCTTTTTAGTTTATTACTCAGCAGCACCGTTTTTGCACAATCACCCTTTGAGCTTGCTGATGTGCTGACCGAGGCAGGGGAATCACATTCCTATATGGCCAAAGAAAAAGACTTGGAAGTGCCTGTTACCATCATTCATGGTACGGAGCCCGGTCCGGTTTTATTATTAACAGCGGGTATACATGGTGATGAGTTTCCCGCTATTTTGGCCTTGCAACGGTTACGCGAAGAAGTCGATGCAAAGCAGTTAAAGGGTACCTTGATTCTCGTGCACCTAGCCAATTTACCGGGCTTTCATGCTCGTCGTGTTGCTCTGCATCCAGCGGATAATAAAAACCTGAATCGTGAATTTCCAGGTGATAAGAATGGCACGCCGACCGAACAGCTGGCTGAATTTTTCACCCGTGAATTCATCAGTAAGATGGACTTTCTTATCGATATGCATTCCGGTAGCTGGAATCAGCAACTACTGCCACACGTTTATTCCCCCTTTGTAGATAGCGAAGAATTGGATGAGCTGACCTTTGAGTTTGCTAAAGCGACAGGTATGCAACATATCGTGATGTATGGTGAACGACCACGTGATCCAGCGAATTCAATTTCTTATCCAAATACGGCGATGACGCGTGGTAAACCAGGACTGACCACTGAAATTGGTCATCTGGGTCAAAGTGATGAAGCGTTTGTTGAAGCGACGCTGGAACTGTCACGTAACGCGCTCTATTTTCTGGATATGTTGCCGGGTGAGCCGACCCCGCATCCAGCCCCTGTGATTTATGACAAACTGAAATCAGTCGCCAGCCCTGTTGATGGTTTATTTACCCCCCGCGTTGACATTGGCAGTGTGGTAGAAAAAGGCACCATCGTCGGTGAGGTGAGAGATTATTTTGGCAATGTGCTTACTGAGTTAGCTTCTCCAATAAACGGCACCGTGATGATGATTAACGAAACCCCACCTGTTAAAGCGGGTGAAAGCCCAGTGACAATTGGGATAGAGCAGGAAGTTTAAGTCAGCATTAAGCAGTCAAATAACACCTCAGCCAATTAAAGGCCTGGCTGGGGTGTTTGTCATTTTGGTTGCTGTTATTACCAGCTAAGCTCTGGGTCGATACATTGATAAATCTGACCCAAACTCTGTTCAGTCTTGAGTAGCTCATGGGCCAGTCTCGCTACTTCTTTCCGATGAATCAAACCATGAACTTCTTGATGTTGTGAGAGCTGACCGGTGTGGGTGATATCACCGTCTTTCAGACCGCCAGGGCGCAGTATGGTGTAATCAAGAGTACTGGTTTGCAGCCAGGACTCGGCCAGCGATTTCTCTCTTGCCGCTGCTCCAAATCCTTGCTTAGAGCGCTCAGACAAATATTGCCATGAGTCACCACAACCTAGTGATGTCACCAGTAGAAAGCGCTTGATATCGTGAGCTTCCATGGCATTAATCAGGTAGCGATGACCGATATAATCCACTGGCACATCAGCACGGTAACTGCCCATCGTTGATATGACCCAAGCCTCTTTTGGCAGGCTGGAAACCGTCTGTTCTACCTGTGCTTGAATGGTGGCATCACAACTTAGTGCCTGCACTTTTAGCTCGGCTAACCGTGGGTTTTTTGCGGGGTCTCTAGCGACCCCTATTACTTCAAAACCCTGATCATGAAAATACTCCACCATGGCTGCGCCTAAACCACTGGCCGCACCGAAAATAACAACCGTTTGCATACTTTCTCCTAGTTTGAACAGGTGATCAGTGTCTATTGATTCTGGAAGAAATACCAGTGACCCCATCATACAAATCCGGTAGAACTATGAATATGGAAAAAGTCATGGCTGGGAAACCATTTTGTCCTGATTTCTGAACCGAATAGGACAAAGCTTCAAACGCCAATGAACCACATGAAATTAAGTGGCTGGCATCAATAAAACAAAAATAGATTCAACATCCATAGGAGAAAGTATGAGAGAAAGAGTAAGAATGCAGTTGCTGGTTTTTATCACCTTAATATTGATGGGGCATGCTGCATTAGCTGAATCGCAAATAGAGAGAAACAACCTAAACGGTTTTTGGGTAGAAACCTCTGGCAGAGGAGTGTTAGCGATTGACGGTGATATAGCGACTTTTTCTCCAAAGGGCGATTTGAAGGCTGAGGATCGGTATCGGGTCGAGCAGAACGGCAATGATGTGACACTGACGCCAGGCAAAAGCAGTGTCACATTTCATAAAACAATGACTACCACCATTGACTGGAATAAGCCTGTGCTGAGCCTTAAACACAATCGTTATACATTCGTTCCGGCACCAGAAATAAAAGCTGCTGAGCTGGACGGTTACTGGGTTGAAAAAAGCAAAACAGGGAATACGCTGGAAATACGAGCGATGGAGTACAAAGACCAGGCGAGTCGCTATGATTTTTATTGGTGGAAGGTCAATAACGCCTATGCGAGTTATCAACAAGGCGTGGATGAAGATGTACCACTCAAAATCGTCAATGGTTTTGTTTTTACTAACCCCAACTTATCTGATGCCTATCGTCACTACGCCATAAAACGAGAAGGTGAAACTATTTATTATGTCGATAGTAATGGTGCAACCTGGTCAGAAACTAAAACCAAGACGCTCAAACAGTATCAACCACCCAAAGGTTATAGAGATATGACGGCCATCGTCGAGCAATATCAGTGATCTTCCTTCATCATGAATAACGCTTAATATTAAGGGGCTAAAGTGATGGCCCTTTTTTATTCCCCGTGGTGATAGTTTTATCCAGGTTAGTGACGTCTTTCACATTTGCAGATAAGGTAGAGCGACTTCATCATTTTCATAGCAATAAGGATGCGTATGCAGAGATTACTGACCTGGTTTGGACGACGAGAACTCGCATTTTGGATTGTGCTGCTGTTGCTATCCGGCTCTATGTGGTTATTCATGGAAGTGGCCGACGAAGTCATGGAAGGTGAGACACAAGCGATTGATGAAAGGATTTTGTTGTCTTTGCGTCATGCCGATAACCCTGAAGAACTGTTGGGACCACCCTGGTTAGAACAAGTCGGGCATGACATCACCGCGCTTGGTGGCAATACCGTGCTGACATTGCTCAGCGTTTGGGTGATGATTTTTTTATTACTGATTCATAAACGTAAATTAGCCTTGGTCGTGCTATTGGCCACCGGCGGCGCATTACTTGCCAGCTTTATGTTGAAGAGTGGCTTTGACAGGGCAAGACCGGATTTAGTGACACACGCCACCATGGTTTACACATCAAGCTTTCCCAGCGGGCACTCTATGTTATCAGCCAGTACTTACCTGACACTGGGGGCTTTGCTGGCACAGTTTCAAACCAGCTGGCAGGTGAAAATACTCATTATTTGTACATCCATTCTGTTAACAGTATTGGTCGGTATCAGCCGTGTTTATCTGGGCGTGCATTGGCCGACAGATGTTGTCGCTGGTTGGACGGTAGGTTCTGCCTGGGCCCTTATGTGTTGGTATCTGTCTCGTCAGTTTGTGCATGAAAAAATCGACACGGTGTCGAATGAGTAATCAGCTTTGAGTCACTCAACGACATATCAAATTCTGGCACGTATGGGCTATGCTGCCAGAGGGCTTATCTATGTCACTATTGGCGTGTTGGCTTTTCTCTCTACGCTAGGATTGGGAGGAGAGGAGGCGAGTAGCAAAGGTGCCATTCTCAATCTCAAAGAGCAGCCTTTTGGTCAAACGCTGTTAGTCATCCTGATTATTGGTTTGCTCGGCTACATTATTTGGCGCTTTACTCAAGGCATCAAAGATGCCGACGGGCATGGTCATTCGTTTAAAGGCCTGGTTGTGCGTGGTTCCTTAATCGTAAGTGCCATTACTCACAGTATTCTTTGTTACTGGACCATCAAATTATTGCTTCATAACACAGAGGACTCGTCAGGCGATTCGGCATCTTCCAGCCTCTCGGCCTATCTGGGATCAGACATCACGGCTTTCGTCGTTGGTATTATTGGCTTGATATTAGTTGGTGTGGGTGTTGCTCACCTGTTTAAAGGCTATAAAGCTCGATTTGAGCAATATATGGCTATCCCAGAGTCTCAATATCGCTGGATCAAGAAAGTCTGTCAGTTTGGGCTGATATCGAGAGGCATCGTCTGGTGCATTATTGGTTGGGTTGTGCTGCGTTCCGCCTTTATTTCTGGCACCAGTGAAAATAAAGGGATCAGTGACGCGTTGGAATGGTTACAGACAACACCTTTTGGCAGTTGGCTCACCATGACGGTGGCTATCGGCTTAATAGCTTTTGGTCTTTATAGCTTTCTGGAAGCGGTATATCGCCGTATTGAGCATTAGGCGATCACATACAGGGAATAATTTATGCAGCATGCCTTGATACTGATTAACCCTCACAGCCGTAACGGCAGTGAAGATGCTTTGCAAGAAGCCATAGAAACACTAAAGTCTGGCGGGTTTGAGGTTTCAGTGAAAGAAACCGAAAGCGAAGATCACTTAGTCACACTCATTGAAAATTATGAACATGAGGATGGTGTGATTGTCCTCGCTGGTGGTGATGGCACTATCAGCACGGGGCTGGAAGCGATACATAAATATCAACGCACCATGGCGATATTCCCACTGGGAACAGCCAATGACCTGGCGCGATCGCTGGGTGTGCCAGAAGATTTAATCGCCGCAGCACAAGTCATTGTTGATGGTAAACGCGAACGAATCAGCCTGGGTAAAGTAAATAACCATTTTTTTGTGAATGTTGCTCATATCGGGCTGGGCGTGGATGTCACCCGAGAACTCAGCTCAGATAGCAAAAAATGGTTTGGTGTGTTGGCCTATTTAGGTGCCTTCATCAAAGCTTTCAAACGAAACAAAAGCTTTAAAGTCCATATCAAAACCGATGACTGGCAGAGCTCAAGCCGAGCGATTCACCTTGCTGTCGGCAATGGCCGGTATTACGGTGGGGGCAATATTGTTGACCAACGCTCTACCTTAGTAAACGGTCAGCTTCATTTGTTTTTTATCAAGCCACGACCTTGGTGGCAATTGTTATTATTAGGGCCTAATTTACGTGATGGGGCATTGGCAAATGAGCGTCATATCGTGCGTCACTCTGCTCAACACTTTAGTATTCACACGTCTAAACCCAAAGAGCTGGAAGCTGATGGTGAATTTAAAACCACGACCCCTGTCGAATTTGAGATTATCCCTGAAGACATAGAGGCTATTGTCGGGGACATACCTACCGATTCTGGAGACGTTTAATATGTCGATAATACGAACAGATGCACAGGCTGATGCTCTGGAAATTCTGAAATTAATCATACAAACAGTCGATTTTTACCGTGTAATGGGTGAAGAATTAAGCAAAGAAAATATTCAGCACCAGCTATTTGATATCGCAGATGAACGTGAAGCGTTCATTACCTCTTTTCAGCAAGTCACCAAAGAACTCGGCGACTTACCTTCCACCCCCGATGCCGACAGAGAATGGATTGAAGAAATCGCTGGAAAACTGACTCAACTCTTTTCGGATGATCCTAAAAATGCGATTGAAGCAAAATGTCTTGAGAAAGATGAAGTACTGGCCAACCTTGTTAACACCACCACACTCGGTGAACAGTCAGCAGAAATCAAACAACGCTTAGACGCACTCAATCAACACTTGATAAGTTCAAAATCGCGTTTAGCTGGAGACTAGGACTGAGTTAAACAGTGCCGTGCTATTAAATTTGAATCCAAAAGCGACCACTATGCTGGCACTATTTTTCACCCTAGATTCAAATTTTTGGCCTCATAATTCTCTAAATAAAAAATGACTTTCATTAATAATCAACGTGTTAGACTTTTTAAAAATGAATTATAAGGCCGCCTCTTTAATATTTATTATGAGGCCAGTGGCCTCATAAAACATACTGTTAAATTGCTTATGAATGATGATCCAAGAACAGAGCCATTAAAAGAATGGAATCGGCTTGCTCGGGAAAATACCGAGAATGCCATTGTTTCATCCATGTTCGAGGCAGGTTCAAAATCTAGTGCGCCGATTGAGCAGTTTTCCACTTGGCTGCTGGTAGGTACTGCTGCAGTTGCATCATTTTTATTAGCCAACTCAGACAAATTAGTTCCCTTAATTACTAAAACCGGATTTCTAGTCTGTGGTGCATTTCTTTGTCTTTCATGTATGTCTGGATTAATTTCAAAAATATACGCATTAAGATGCCAAATTGGAATTAAAGTCGGTGAAGCAATACGTGAAACATTCCTAGTTCATTTAGAGAGCTATGAAAAAGAAGAAGAGAAAATTAAAAAAGGGGCAGGTTTTTGGGGTATAACACTCGAAACTGGTATCCGCATGGAAAGAGTATTAGAGGAATTTTTTAAACCTCAACCACTAATAGTTAAGTGGCTTGCTATGCGAATCCTAAAGAAACACCAAGACAATCCGCAAGTAGGCTACCTGCCACTTATATCAATGATTAATAGGCAAAGTTTCTTTGCTATTTTACAAGCATTTTTGTTTTTGGGTTTTCTTGTTTCAGGGTTTATTTATGCCGCAATTTAACAAGGCGCTCGTTCGGACGCAAACTACGCTGCGCTTCGTTTGCGCCGCACAGCTTGATCGTTAGCTGCTAGAAGTGGGTGGGGGTATGGGAAGAAAGAAGAATAAGCGCAAGCAGAGTGGAGTTTTAGCGGGTCACAAAAAAGTAGGAACGAAGTTTCTACCGCCGATGATGCAACTCCCGAATATGAAGAGTACTAGTTACGTTAATCAGCTCCTACCGGAGTTAATATGGGTAGGATTGATCAATGATAACGTCGGTTATATTCGCGGCGCTCGATTATTAGAGAACGTGTTTCTGTCTGTTAAAGCAGTATTAAATAATAATGTTACTGGAAACTTTGCTTTTTCTACTTCATATAAGCAGCTTAGTGATGCGCAGCAACTAGAGTTAGTCCGACGATTGTCGATGCTGGGGATAATCGATGAACTGAGAGAATACTTGAGTCCTTTAACGCTACTTTATGATCACTTCCCAATGAGGTTCTTAGGCCCACCTGACGAACTAATTGAACATAAGGTTCTTCTTTCAAATATATCTTCGTGCGTTGATAAGCACATGAATAAGTACGAAACACCAGGGATAGTGCTAAACGGAACCCCTTTATTATCAAGGTTGGTGACCGAAACCATATCGTTTCCATCTAACATGGATTTACCTGATTTTAACGCTGTGGTTAACTCCCCTGAATCTGAAGAGGCAAAAAGAGCTGCTGGTTTTATGAGAGCTAATGCTCTTGCTGAATTTCCAGCTTTGGAGTTAGCGGATAATTGGCCGAGATATTTTTGGAATCGAGGGTTTGAGCTTTCTCCTTGTGAGCCTTTGGGGGAAATTGACGAAGATGAGTGAAATTCAAAAGCGCTTATGGGATTTTATTAGGGACTTTTCTGAAAATGTAAGTCTAGGTTTTGAAGAAAGGTGGGCGAAAGTCAAACCAGACCTGTACGACAAGCACAAGCATGAGGCAGTTGGCGGGTTGTTGGCTCGTCAAGCGACGATGGCCATCGAAATGGCTCGTTCACCGATGATGTGGAATGGAAATGTAGCACCTTTACTATTGCGAACTATGACTGATGGCTACATCACTTTATCTTGGATTCTGGACGATATTGATGATAGATCAAAGAAATATATTGATTATGGGCTAGGCCAAGAAAAGCTTTTTATTGAGCATCTAGAGGAATCTGTTCGAGAAGACACGGATGGAGATGATGTAGATAGAGTTAAAGCCATGATTGAGTTTCGTAAATCTTGGTTAGAGTCGCAAATAGCAGAGTGGGCTACAATCGTAAATATTGGTTCTTGGTCGGGAATGTCAACTAGAGAAATGGCAAAATCGATAGGTAGAGAGTCCATCTATAAATTTGCGTATGCTCCGTTTAGTGGTCCCGCGCATAACATGTGGCAGCATGTCGGTTTGTATCATATGGAACCCTGTACAAATCCTTTGCATAAGGGGCATTTAGTACCATTTGTTCGTCCAGCGCCACATGATCCTGAATACTTATATTTAGCATCTAAATATGTATCCCAAAGCTTTGAAGTGTTTGATGAAAAGTTGGATATTTCGGTAGAAAGAGAACTTCCTATAGATTTCTTTGTGAATCATGGTTTTTGGGAGTACGAAGATGGTGAGGAAAATGACCGCAGCTAACAATTGGCTTCAAGGGACATCACTCCGCGGCGCTCATTTGTGGCTAAATGCAACAAGCCTCGCCCCGCTGCGTAATGCCCCTGAGCCTGAGCGTTAACCCGTTTAAGAGGTCCAGCTTGGATATTGAAGAAATCAATAGGGTCAGAATATTTGATTTTAGCCATTTTTACACTGACCCAAATAATTAGGGATTTTAATTTCAATCATTAAGGACAAACACTATCATGCTAAAAACTTACCTTAAGTACGCACATCGTTTTCTGTTTATTGTGCTTGCAAGTATCTCCATGCAAGCTCACGCTTCGGATCGCCTTATTCCTGAGCGTATTGAGTCGTTTGAAATTAATGGTCTTTCGCTTAACTCCTCAGTCGAAGATTTCAAGGAGCTCACAAAGAATGACTTTAAATGCAGAGTTAAGGATCGTTTAGAGGTCAATTATTGGACTTGTCGTTCTAACCAGAAACAAAAAAACAAGATAAAGCTAATAGTGGGCATTGATAACAATAAAATCGTATCAATTAACTTCTCCAGCCAAAGCACCACAAATTCATTTGCTCAGTTAAGAAGTGACATCGCGGAATTGAATCAGGTATTACTCGAAGAAGGTGTCGCTCAAACAGAGAAAAATATGAACGACGAGAACATATTTTTTTATAAAAACGATGAGTCGCCTGTCACGTCTATGACAGAAATGTTTCTTAAGACTACGCTTGAGTGTTCAATGGAAAAACCAAGTATCTATGGCTTGGAAGTCACAATAATGACAGTTGGCCAGCTTGATAACGTCGGCGTGACGATGTACAAAAAACACTGCTAACAAAACCAAGTTGGCCGCCCCTTTAGCTAGTACTGTATTTCCTGTTATCAATCTGTCTATATGAGAGGGTTTCCAATGAATTCAGCATCATTTAGTCAAATCGTCAAAACCATACTGACACTGTTGTTCATAGCCACAAATCTCGTTCCAATCGCCTCTGCGCGACAGAACTTACCTGAGTTAACAGCGGAACTGAAACAGAAGGCTATGGAGTGTCGTGCTGCACGCAGCGACTGTTTAAGAGCTTGTAATTTTCCATCGCGGGAGCTTGAGCGTGGCAGGGTGGTAGCGGATGCCGATATTCAAGCCTGCCGGGATGCCCATGCCAAGCTCGTACCTCAAACAACATCTGAACCAACATGGACGCCTGAATATGCTTCGATTCCGGATGTGGTTGGCGTCTTACGCTTTGGATCCTCGGTTAATGCAAAAGGGCGTGATGACTGGAAGCGTTACTGCCGGTCAGCCGCTATAGTCGGTGACGGTGCGCCGTTGGATATACCTAAAGGCGCCACCGTGAAGGTGTCAGGGATTCGCTATGTGACCAATCCTATTAATACCTTTGACTGGAGCAAGAACGCCTGCCGTGCAGATAGTGTTGAGGTTCTCACGCCCCCCTAATTATTGTGGAGCTTGGTACAACGGTGATGAGACATAATCAGTTGAATAGTTGCCTTTGCCAGAAGCTAGATGAGCAAGATGACCGTAGGGATTGAAGGATATGAGAGACATATCTCTCGCTTTATTGAAACCAGCCAAGCTTTGGATTTTCAAATCGTATGCAGAGATTTTGTTGAGTATTTACCCCCTGAAAAAAGTCATGTGCTGGATGTGGGGGCTGGCGCTGGCCAAAATGCAGCAGCATTAGATGAGCTAGGGTTTTATGTTACAGCCATAGAACCTATGCAGGAGTTCAGAATTGCCGCCCAGAATTTTTACAAAGCGTCATCTGTAAAATGGTTGGCTGGTAGCCTCCCTCATTTATCAATTCTGGATTCAGCGGATGCTCATAAATTTGAATTCGTTTTAATAGAAGGCGTTTGGCATCACCTAAACGACAAGGAAAGAGAGCAAGCCGCTGCCAGAATTTCTAGCATCGTAAAGCGAAACGGGAAATGCGCTATCTCATTGAGAAACGGTCCTGCCGGGATGGGAACACGTATGTTTCCTACTGATCCCATGCAGACTAGCGAGCTATTTAAAAAATACGGTTTTGATTGTATTTTTATGGCAAAAAATCAAGATAGCATTCTACCTAATAAAGAGAATGTAAAATGGTCACGCATCGTTTTACAAAAGCAGTAGATAGATGCCTAACGAGTGAGTGTTATTGACTCCCTCGACTGAGACCTTCTCTACGCTTTTATTAACTCTCAAATGCAGGCGTGACGATATTAATCTCCTGACCCTAACTATTCTGTATTAGAGAGATGGTTTGTCTTTAAACCGATCCCCCCAATAACTTTACCACTACGGTGGCGTCGGTGGTTGAGGCATAATTGGTGCCTTTTCGGCATCTTTCTGTTTTTTATCATCTGGATCGTCTGGTTGATATGTTCCTTCTGAGGGCTTTGGTGCCTCAGGCGTTTCTTCTGCTTCTTTTTCTTCTTCATCTGAGAGCTTCATCGATGTAGCGATAATACTTGAAAAGTTTGTTGTGTTTTCTGTGTTTATTTTTTGTAGTGTCATTGTATTTTTCCTTGAACTTGAATTAGTTAAAGAAGACTTCTCGCTATTACAAGAGTGAAACGACTTATTTGATAACTCTGAGTTGAGTAGAGTGATAATCACTAATGAATTATATTGCGGTAGACATACATTATTGTTGAAGAATTTTCTTTACCGCCGATGTCATTTTCACCCTAGCAAAATAGGACGCCTAACACAATTAACTGGGTTTACTATCAATAGATGCATCCTTGATTCAGAGTGAGATAAAACAGTGTGATTGAATCTGTGGCATCTGTTTACATACGGGTATAAGATGAACTTACCCAAATAAAATGCTGGGGGGGGTGAATGTGAAACGTAAAACATGCGTTTGTACTATTAAAGCTGTGTAGGTCGTCAGATGTGCCAGAGCAAATCTGACCAACCAGTTTACGTTGAAAGCGTTTTAGAACAGAAACTTAAACTGCTTTTTACGGCGAGCATTTTTTCTATCGCCATCAATGCCTCGCTAGGTTTGATACTGATTATTGTTCAACTCCCGGTGACGTCACTTTCGACCTCCTTGAGCTGGTACGGGGTGTTGGTGATTGTTTTGATCTCAAGATGTATTTTGTTGGTGTGCTGGCATAGAGATCATAACAAAGCAGAACTTAATCAGACTAGATGGCTACAGTACTTTCGTTTCAGTGTTTTGATGTCGGGCACCATCTGGGGAATAGGTGGCGTCATCCTGATGCCTCATGACAATATTGCCTATCAGGCATTTTTGTCATTTACCATTGGCGGGATAGCTTCGGGTGGTATGGCTTCACTCTCGGTGGACCGAAGATCGGTCGTGGCTTTTGTTCTTCCCACCATGGTTCCACATATTCTGATACTTTTTCTGCAAGGAGAACCGATAACATATGGTATGAGCGCCATGCTGGTGCTGTTTGTATTGTTTGTTTTTCTGGCGGCTAAAAAATCAGGCGAAACCTTCCTGGAAAATGCAAAGCTACGTATCAAAGCATTAGAAAGCGAATCACGTTTGCGAATGATGTTGGACTTTAGCCCCACTGCGGCATCCATTATTGATATCGACACACAAGAAGTGGTCTTTGCGAATAAAAGTTATGCCTCTTTAATCGAAAAGAAACATCAGGAAGCCATAGGCGTCACGCTTCGACGTTATTACGCGAATAAAGTTGAATATGATGATACGGTGAAGTTAATTGAGCATGGCCAGCATGTGAATAACCAGTTAGTTGAACTCTACTTCCCTGATAGCCAGCAATCAACGAAATGGGTTATCGCCTCCTATCTTCAAATTGAATATCACAGCAAACAAATGATTTTGGCATGGTTTTTCGATATTACAGATAGAAAAGTCATGGAAGAACACGCTCAGCATCTTGCTCATCACGATGCACTGACCGGGTTGCCAAATCGAATCTTGTTCAGAGAACGGCTGCATTTGGCGATGACAATGGCAGAACGGGATAAATACGCATTAGCCTTAATGTTTATCGATTTGGATGAATTCAAACCGATTAACGATACCTACGGACACGATGTGGGGGATGCGGTGTTGATTCAGTGTGCCGAACGAATCCGTGCTTGTCTCCGTAAACCGGATTCAGTCGCCAGACTGGGTGGTGATGAGTTTGTCGTGTTGCTGCATAAAGTCACTGATGAGCAGGCCGCCTTGCAAGTCGGCGAGAAAGTACTGGATTCTTTGCAAAGCCCCATGACATTTGAGGATTTAACTGTCAGCGTCGGAGCCAGTATTGGTGTGGCGCTCTATCCGGTGCATAGTACTGAAGAGGATGGACTATTAAATTGTGCTGACTTTGCTATGTACGATGCTAAAAGAAGTGGTCGCAACAGGGTGAGATTGTTTCAGAATGAGTATAACTAGCTTGTTGATAAGTTCGTTTATCAGCATAAAATTCAATCACTGGAATGCCATCGAGTTTTAGTGAGAGTTCAGACAATTAATGGGAATGCTTCTTAATAAATGAACTGACATACCACCAATAACCAAGCAAAAAAAAGCCCCCAAAAAATTTTTGGAGGCTTAAATGCTTGTTTTTTCTAGACTAGAAAGTTAACTAATCTTAATTACGCTATTTTTGCAGTTTTACGGCGTAATCCCATAAAACCAAGTAATGCTGGAGCAAATAAGAAGGCTGCCGCTGGAACTGGAACAGCACTAACTGATACAGCATCTAAGCTACCACCAAATGAGTCATCAAGACCATTGGCTGCGAAAGTCAAAATATCATTACCCACAGCATCGACTAAGAACGTGTAAACAACCCAGTCATGTTGAGCGCCACCGATAGCAGTAACGGTGTCAACCATCACACCATTCCAGAATATAGAAATAGCATTTGTATCAGCTGATTGGCTGATGCGACCAGAATAAGCAAATGATAACTCATAAGATGAGCCAGCCGTTGTTGCTAAAGTTTGTGTGATGCTGCTGTTGTGAGTCGTATCTAGCTCAACAAATTGATCACCATCAAAGGCTGTGCCTGCTGCGTTATCACGCACTTCTACACCGTCCTCACCTGCTTCCCAGTTGGTTAAATCACCATCATAAAGAATGGTCCATGAACCAGATTGAATATCAGGGTTTTCGAATGAGCCGTTTGATACTAAATTGACACCTGCAGCATGTGCTTGTGCAGATACCCCCAAAATAATTGCTAGACCAGCTAGTATTTTTTTCATTGCTATTTCCATAAAGTCATGCAACCCAGCCATCTTTCCAGAGGGGAAGACCTGTAGCTTTCCGTCCTTGGCTCACACCAAGTTTGGCTCTATTAAAAATAATGAAGCAACTGTAGTTTATGTTTTTGGAATTAAAATAAAAATTGTACTTTAGTACAGTATTGAGAGGAGAGAGTGGTTTTGAAGTAATTGTCCTGATTAGTGAATTTAAAGGCTTTTATTATTGAATCTGTCTAAATCTCATATCAGACGACGGTGAGTTGATAGCTGTTTTTATGTGCATCTAATCTCACATAATATTTTCCAACGCACTCCCTCACTAACAGGCATAATTTGCAGAACAATTTCATTTACCTGCGTAGGATTCTGCTTTGTTAAGTTATCGTCATTCATTCCATGCGGGTAATTTTGCTGATGTGCTGAAACATATCGTGTTGATCGAACTGCTTCAGCATATGGTGAAAAAAGAAAAAGCTTTTAGTTATATTGATACCCATTCCGGGGCGGGATTGTATCATTTACGTTCGGACCACGCTGAAAAAAATCAGGAATATCAAAAGGGTATTACAAAGATTGTTGGCTTAGATTGGCCCGAGCTACTGTCATATCAGACAGCAGTGAAAGCGGTGAATGCTGGCAATGAGCTGACGTTTTACCCTGGCTCACCACTGTTGGCAACACAGTATTTACGGTCTCAGGACCAAGCGTGGTGTTTTGAGATGCACCCAGAAGATAGTGTGTTTCTGGCAAATAATCTGCGCCCATTTAAGCAGGCACGTGTCAGAAGAGAAGATGGTCTGAAAGGTTTGCTGAGTTTGTTACCCCCAGATTCACGCAGAGCCTTAGTGTTGATTGACCCATCTTACGAGATCAAGTCCGATTATGATGACGTTTTTCAGACCGTGGTGAAAGCCCATAAAAAGTTTGCTACAGGAATGTATGCAATCTGGTATCCGGTGGTCGACAGAGCGCGTATTAACCGACTCGATAAACAGTTGATAAGCAGCGGCATCACGCATATACAACGCTATGAATTGGGGGTAGATGCCGATTCCTCCACACGCGGTATGACGTCATCGGGTATGTTTGTCATCAACCCACCCTGGCAGTTAATGGATACCATGACAGCATTACTACCCAAGTTAGTGAAAACGTTGGGCGAAAACGCCGGAGCGTTTTATCGTGCTGATATGCTGGTGGCGCAGTAGAAAAGACGTTCTTCATCAGTGCTTCAATTATGGTGATATATCGGATTTCGGCAAAGATCATAGCGCACGGTTTCTTTCGGTTCTGTCTTCAACTATTCTAGGGATAACAATTATTTAGCATGATCATGCGGATCATCGGTGGGATGGCTGACAAATTTTCAGTAATCAGCATCTCTGAAACAAAAAGTTTACGGAGTAATAACAGTGCAGAAAGTAGCCATTTTGCAGCATGCAGAGGGTGAATGGATTGGCTCGATGCAGGGTTGGTTTGCTGATAAAGCGTTTGAGTTGCATACATATCGCCTGGATTTTAATGAAGCATTACCGACCATTGATACCTTTGATTGGTTATTAATCATGGGTGGTCCGATGAGTGTGAATGATGAAGACACTTATCCATGGTTAGCTGCTGAGAAAAAGCTGATTAAAGAAGCGATTGAAGCTGGTAAAAAAGTGTTGGGCATTTGTCTGGGGGGGCAACTGATTGCCTGCGCAATGGGGGCGAAAGTGTACCAGAATGAACAGCAGGAAATTGGCTGGCATACGGTCACAAAGACCGATGATACTGCTACCTGGATGCCGGACTCGTTTAAACCATTAAGCTGGCATGGTGAGTGTTTTGAACTGCCTGTGAATGCGTTTCCCTTCGCCAGTAGCCTGATTACCCCTTATCAAGGCTTTCATTTAGGCAAATACGTGTGGGCATTACAGTTTCATTTAGAGGCAGAGCACGGTACGGTCGATGCGTTTTATGCTATCGAGAAGTCCTTGCCTGAAGGCGAATATGTGCAGAGTGAAGCGGAGTTATTTGATGACACGCCGTACCTGCAACAAAGCCGTGAAGCGATTTTTGCGTTATTACATCAGATGAATGATTAAACAAATGGTCTAGTGACGCCTTGCGTGACTAGACTGTTTCTACGACTTCAAACGTCATTCCCGCATGGATTTCACCATCACTCAGCACGTCGGCTCGTAAGCCACTTTTATGCACAAAGGCTCTCACCACGTCTTTTTTAGCTATCGAGTCATTACTTAATAACTTGCCAAGCGTAGCGCAGGGCTCACACAGCTCAACACCCTTAAAACGCACACCGCCAATCAGAAACTCTTTGCCGACAAGATCATTCAATCGGATGCCTTGGGTGATGACATTTCGTCGAGTATCGGCCAGTTGAATACGTTGCTGGTAGTTATTATTAAAAGCTTCGATTTCTTCCATTTCAATAAAGGTAATATTCTGCCCCGGCCACTGAGCACGATCAAAGTTACGGTCACCGACGATGCCTTTCCCTGTAATCAACTCAATTTTATCGACCTGAACCTGTTTTCCAAGATTGTGTTCAGCAATATAGATGGTATGAATCATTGTCATGTCCTCAATAAAAAAAGGAGTGAACACCTAAGGTATCCACTCCAAGGAACAGATCGTTTAAAAACACTCAGTTATAGTTTCAGCACAAAGTGTTTGGTTATCGGTTCGATGATTTCCCAAGTGCCGACAAAGGTGTTTTCAAACACCATGGATTCGCCAGCACTTAGAGTAAGAGGTTCACCACCTTCAGCCGTGACAATCGCTTTACCGGCCATGATGTGGACAAACTCCCAACCGCCATAGGTCGCATGGTAGGTGCCTTGAGTCGCTTCCCAACGACCTGACAGTATGCTGCCATCTTCGCTTTTGTATTCAATCCAGGTCTTCATGGTCGGCTTGCCCGTCTGTTTCACCCAGCCATCCAGATCCGACTCGATCGGCTCAACGGTTTTATCAATAATCTTGGTGACGCTTGTCATGATGTTCTCCAGTCCATATAGGTTGTTTAGGCTTCTTTCGCCACAGGAATTTCGCTCTTATCAGAGAGATAGGCTTCCAGTGAGTCATCCAGTGCATCTATCCAGGGAGTATGATGTTTAGGTGACATGGTGCCTGTCATCAGTGAACGGTAGGAGTGATCACGGAAGGTCATAATGTTTTCTTTTTTATGATGTTTCCATTCAAGGAAGGTTTGGTTGACTGCCGGAATATCGAATGACGGATAGTCGGTCATGTCAATCAGTTCCTGAATGTAATCACCTTGATAGGTATACATTTCTTCAGCGGTTTCCAGCGTCAGTTCTTTTTCACGCCAGGCCATACTATCGGCTTTCATCTCTTCTTTTGATGGTAATGGGATACGTCCCATAATCACATCACGAGCATACCAGGCTTGAGCATCAAACATATTGAAGCTATACCATTGATCCTGCATACCAATGTAGAAGAATTTTGGATTGTCTTCCCACACCACGCCTTTGTATAGGTCGAGCGGCCATAAGCGGTTATTGGTCACCAGTCGCAGATCATCATTGAGGAATGGGAAGTGGTGAATGTAGCCCGTGCATAAAATAATGGCATCGACTTTTTCAGAGGAGCCATCAGCAAAATAGGCTTTTTCCGTATCAACACGAACCAGATTGGCTCTTTCATCCCAGTTTTCTGGCCATTTATAGCCCATGGGTGCGGTGCGATAGCAGCTGATCAGTTTTTTTGCACCATATTTATAACATTGCGAACCGATATCTTCGGCGGAGTAACTGCTGCCCACCAGTAAGACGATTTTATCTTTAAATTCCAGTGCGTCTCGGAAGTCATGGGCATGCAGAATGCGACCACCAAATTTGTCGAAGCCTTCAAATTCAGGCACATAGGGTGTGGAGAAGTGGCCGGTACAACAGACCACATAATCAAACTCTTCTGAGTAAATCGTGTCAGTGCTATGGTCCTGCACAGTGACGGTAAACGTCTGAGTGCCTTCGTTGAATTCAACATGACGAACAGCGGTATTAAAACGGATATATTTTCTAACGCCGGCTTTTTCAACACGTCCTTTGATGTAGTCCCACAACACTTCACGTGGCGGGTATGAGGCAATCGGTTTGCCAAAGTGCTCGTCGAATGTGTAATCAGCAAATTCTAAACATTCTTTCGGGCCGTTTGACCATAAGTAACGATACATACTGCTATGAACTGGTTCGCCATTTTCATCTAAACCAGTGCGCCAGGTGTAATTCCACTGGCCGCCCCAATCCGCTTGTTTTTCAAAACAAACGAGTTCAGGAATATCTGCACCTTTTTCCTGTGCGGACTGGAATGCTCGTAGTTGTGCCATACCACTTGGGCCTGCACCAAGTATCGCAATGCGAGTTGCCATAGGGGTTCTCCATCAGTGTTATTTAGTCAATCATGCTGCGAAAGTCGACAGCGCTTACCGACCAAAATAGCTCGCTTTGCTAGCGGGAGAAATCCTCTTGAGTGGGTATCCCAAAAGGGTAAAAAAGGGGGTAGATTAGCTTAGAAAACATCATCTTAATCAACTGTTACGACTCTGTGGTTAACAGCAGAATGCCCTCCACACCAAGCACCATGCCACTTTCCGAATAGAGACCACGGCCTTTATCCTGCACACTGACTTCTGTGCCGTCTGCTTTGGTTAAACGGTAGTGAATATCAAAAGATGAGAATGTTTCCAATGCCTGCTGTACTTCCTCCCAGACACGGGTGGCGTCATCGGGATGAATAATCGAACCAAGTGAGACTTGCGATTGATTCAGCATGCTCTCGGCAGTGTAACCGGTGATGAGTTCACAGCCTTCACTCACATATTCCATACTCCAGCTGGCATTGTTTCTGGAGCGATACAACATGGCCGGCAGACGATCGACTAGGCTTTGTAAGCTCCGGTGACTGGCATGACGCACTTCTTCATTTCGTACTTGTGGTGTGATGTCACACAAGGTGGCTGAAAGAGGATAGAGCTGGTCTTTATTGACAGATTGAATACGCATTTCACACCAACGTAACTCACCACTCGCACTAATTAAGCGAAACCAGACTGTTTCATGCTGGTTAGGTGTGATTTTATTGAGTAGCTGTGACCAGCTAGGGAGCTCTTCTGGATGTAGAAAATCAGAAAACAAACGGCCAAGCGTTTGTTCAACGGGAATGCCGGTGATGGTTTCCCAGTACTGATTAATGAATTGCACCTGATGCTGTTTGTCGAGTAACAACACCACATCATTCAAACTATTAAACAGCTTCAGTAATTGCGCTTCTTCCGCTTGCGTTTGTGGCTGACGGCGGGGCCATTTCAACAAGGTCATTTTTACATTTCCTTGTCCAGTAGCTCTGCGGAGAGGTTGCGGTGAGCCCACGCTGCCAGTTCAAGTCGGGAGTGCAGGTTTATTTTACGCAACAGACTTTTTACATAGACTTTAACCGTGCCATCACTAATACCCAGTTCACGGGCAATCAGTTTGTTATTTAGCCCTTTAGCTATAAAAAATAGCGTTTCACGTTCACGCTCAGTGAGGTGAGACAATATAGAACTGGAGGGTGTGTCCTCATCTTCCTTATTTTCACGCAGATGGCTGGCGAGAGAGGTAATAGCACCGGCATTCATGGCGACATTCCCATGTAAAACCGACAGTAATTGCGACAAAATCTCATCAGGTGGTGTGTCTTTTTGCAGGTAACCATTAGCACCGTAGCGTAGAGCTTCGAGTAATTTATCCTGTTCATTACAGGCGGTGATAATGATGATTTTTAATTTATCGTCATGTTCACGCAGTTGTCTCAATACATCCAGACCCGACTTGCCGGGCATCTGCATGTCCAATAGTAGGATATCCGGGTAAGTATTCTCTATATTGTCGAGTAAGGCTTCAGCATTATCGTATTCAGCAATAACGGTCATTTCTTCACTGTCGTTGAGCAGTTCAACCACGCCACGACGAAATAAGGGGTGATCATCGACAACCACCACAGTAATTGGGGTATCACTCATTCATTCGCCTCCAGATCCAGGCTGAGATCAACCCGGGTGCCGCCTTCGGGACGGTTATTAATCTCTAAGCTGGCACCGATACGATCAGCCCGTTCTTTCATAATCTGCAAACCAAAACTATCACTTCGGGCGGCCTCTGGGTTAATGCCCGTTCCGTTATCTTCAATTTGAATATGTATGAGCGAGCTGGTTTTCAGGAGGAGTACCACACGTGCACGTGTGGCATGAGAGTGACGGACGATATTACTGAGGCTTTCACGAACGATATACAGCATTTGCATCGACTGCTGCGGTGACAACATATTTAGAGGCAGACGATTGTCCAGTTCGAATACGATAGCCGATTGATGTTCAAACTCTTTTATAGAATTAATCACACCCTGTGAAAGATTCTCACTTTGCATGGTCAGACGTGAGGAGGTAATCAGTTCGCGTGTTTGATGATAAGCGCATTGTGTATAGGAGGCTAAATCTTCTGTAATCGGTTTCAGTGAACTGAACTCATCCTGCTGACAGAGTTTATCCAGTTTCAGGCTTTTTAGACGTAAGTATCCTAATACCTGTGCCAGTGAGTCATGGAGTTCAGCCGCATACATCGCACGCTCGGATTCCAGGGCCTTTTTTAATTTGCTTTCCTTGTGATACCAGGCTTGTAAGCCTTTATATAAGGTGTTTTCAATGCTGGCGGTTTTCCACTTTAATTGTTTAGTACTCGGCACCGTGTCACGAAATAAAAATAAGGACCAGACGGTCAGATTGTCGTGCTCGAATAAACGGTTGGGGGCGACAGTCAGGCCATCTACTTCCATCATGTCACTGGTATCGGGTGCCTTACCGACAGTGAATAAGTGATGTAATGACTGCATCAGTTTTGCTGGTGGCGCTTGCTCCAGACCATGATGCATAAAGGTTTCAGAAGTAGACGGGTTACTGAACAAAATCAACAGCTCTGCTTGCTGTTTATGCGGAAATAGATCCTCCATCAGGGATTGGAGTGATTTTAGTACAACGGGCAGGGTTTCACTGATATGTTCAGCGGTGGCGAGTTTAAAGGCTAAGTCATTGAAGTCTAGAGAGGGTAATTCCTTATTTTTGGTGACAGCGCGTACTGTTTCACCAAACCAAGTCTGCCCATCTATCCAGCTTTTGAGTTTGATATTGATCATCTGTATTACCTTCGCAACGTCCACACCAGAAATGGAGTGGTCTGTCTTACGTTTGTTTTGTTCTGTAACAGCAGATTTTGTGCCATTTCACTGAGTATTTGCCGGGTTATAACTAATGGGATACTCCATCAGGAGGATTGAATTATGTTTACTGAAGGTAAATATTGTTAAACCTAGAGAAATTTATTTTTTTGTCAGACAGGCAGAACAATATTGTGCACTTTTCTGGTTCAGAGCCTGTTGAGCTTGCACCAGAGATGAACAAAAATCACGCCGGCTTATCGCTGGAAGACAAGGTAAAACATGTTAGAAATGATCGAAGAAGAATGGGATGAAGAACGGTTTCTTAATCTGCAATCGCCGATAGATAGCCAACAATTTCGAGTTGAGGGACAGCAAGCGATCCGCTTGTCGCTACATGTGGGGGATGTGCTTGAAATCAACAGTGTCGATGGTGAACAGCCCGGCGAGTTAATTGTGTTGGATAAGCAAGGACAAGTGGCGCCTCAGTTATTAGATACCCGCTCGCCAGTCAATGCAGAACATATTCAAAGGCAGTTGCAGCAGGAAGATCTGGCTGCGAAGGCCTTAGCTCAACAGTTCGAAAGCTGGCAGATTCATCCTGAGCAGTATCAGACGGTATTACGTGTTGAAGGTCATGAGTCTCCAAGCTTTGTTGCCTATGCTGACTTAACGGTCGTCATTGTCGCAGCTGGGGCAAGTATGTCTATCGAAGAACATACACCACCGACTGAATTACAGGTAGTGGTGAAATATGCGGATCCGTTGGCCGAAGTGCTACCTGAGCCACTAGCTGAGATCAAAAAAGAGATACGCATTCCTCGTGCATCTGCTCGCACCTATGAAGTAAAAAAGGGCGAATGGATTCAGATTATCGATGTTTCTGGCAAGCAATGTTCTGACTTTATCGCATTTGATAAGCATGCCTTAGAGAATGGTGAAGAGGTCGGATTAGACGCCACCGCGACGCGAACCGTTATAGGCTTGAGTAATCCTGTACCTGGTCTGCATTCCCGTTTTCTGGGACCGGACATGATGTCGATGGTCGAAGTCGTACAAGACACCGTTGGTCGTCATGATAGTTTCTTGTTCGCCTGCACAGCCAAATATTACGAAGACAGTGGTTATTTTGGTCACATCAGTTGTACTGAAAACTTCAATAACGTACTCAAGCCATATGGCATCAAGCCTCGTGCTGGATGGCCAGCGATTAATCTATTTTTTAATACTGGTATTGAACCTTGCGGCACGGTGTTTATGGATGAGCCCTGGTCTCGTCCTGGTGATTATGTACTGATGAGGGCAGATAAAGATCTGGTTTGTGCCTCATCAGCTTGTCCTGATGATATTGATCCGGCAAATGGCTGGATTCCGACAGATATTCACGTCCGCATTTATGGGGAAGAACACTCTTTCCCTCGTTCTATTGCCCATCGAATTACTGCTGAGGAGCATCCTCGTATGACCAAAACATCTGGCTTTCATAGCCGTACATCTGCCTTAACCAAGAAATTTATTGAATATGCCGGCTATTGGGTCGCAGCTGAGTATGAAGGTTGGGGTGCCAACGCAGAATATCTGGCGTGCCGTGAACGCGTTGCCGTACTGGATTTAACCCCCCTTCGTAAAATCGATATTACTGGTCCTGATGCAGTGGCCTTTTTGCAGTATGTGCTGACACAAAATGTACGACGTATGGCGGTGGGTGAAATTGCTCACTCAGCGATTTGTCTGGAAACGGGCGGCATGATTGATGACGGTACCATTTTCCGTATGGCTGATCAGGCTTATCGCTGGTTCTGTGGTGATAGTTACACCATGGTCTGGATGGCTGAAAAAGCCAAAGAAAAAGGCTTTAAAGTCAGCATTCGTAACGCAACGGAGCAGATTCATAACCTCGCTGTACAGGGGCCAGATAGTCGCGAATTACTCAGCCAGATTATCTGGACATCAGAAAGTCAGACCTCAGTAGAAAAACTGAAGTGGTTTCACTTCACCATTGGGCGTTTAGGTGGGCCTGATGGTGTGCCCGTGATGGTGTCTAGAACCGGTTATACCGGTGAGTTAGGTTATGAAGTCTGGTGTCATCCGGATGCGGCTGAATCTTTATGGGATGCAGTGTGGCAAGCAGGGCAACCCTTTAATATCGCCCCGATGGGCTTTGATGCACTGGATATGTTACGTATTGAAGCGGGTCTGAGCATGGCGGAATATGAGTTTGGCCCAGATGTCACTCCATTTGAGGCGGGAACCGGATTCAGTGTGCCATTAAGTACAAAAGAAGAGGATTTTGTCGGCCGTGAAGCATTGGCTCGGGAGAACCCAGAAAGCCGACACAAATTAGTTGGCCTGATTCTTGATGGTGGAGATCCTGCAGCTCATGGTGATTTGGTGTATCAAGGTCGATTTCCAGTAGGCATTGTGACGAGTGCCATTATGTCGCCTTTGTTAGGTAAACAAATTGCGATGATTCGTGTTGCCCCGGAGTTTGCAAAACAAGACACACGGCTGGAAGTAGGTAAGCTGGATGGTATTCAGAAACGTTTGGGAGGTCTGGTCACAAAACTGCCTTTTTATGACCCAAAACGTGCTCGGCTGCTTTCCTAGGTTCAGCCTTTATAACTGTTTATAAAAGGAAACGTTGTATGGGGTGGAAGCTGTTTAATACTGGGCGTTTACAGTATGTTTCTGAGTCAATTTTATCGGTTGTTGATAAGTCGATCGAATCGCCGTTTAAACGTGTGCCAGTGTGGATGCATAGTTATTTGCGAGCCCCGATAGATCGTATTGGCGACTATCTGTCCTCTTTGCAAAAGGCCCATCAGGCTGAAGTAGAGCAGTTGAACCATAACCACCAACAGCGTTTGATAGAACAGCGGCAAACGTTTGAGCACGAACTGGACGCGCTCCGACAACAATCAGATTCATTGAATCAAACCTTGTCTTCTTTGTATTCAGAAATGGATCATTTGCAAAGTGAAAACCGACGCTTATCAGGTGAGGTGGATAATAATAACTTAGCTAAGTCAGCGTTGACTGAGGGTGTTTGGATGTTAACGCTGGTAAATGGTGATCCTGATGATGAGAAAAGTGTCATTACTTGGTCAGAACAATTCCGAGAGTTGTTAGGCCACAAACGTCAGGAGGATTTTCCAGATGGGTGGGATAGCTGGTTAAATGCTATTCATCCTGAAGATATGGATGCGACCCTGGAAGCGTTCACAAAACATATCAATGATAAAACGGGCAGCACCCCTTACGTTGCCGAGTATCGTTTAAAAATGGCGTCGGGTGAGTATGTCTGGTTTCGTGAGCGAGCGGCGACCATTCGTAATGAAGAGGGAGTGGCTGTGAAGTCAGCAGGAGCGATTCGCAATATCAGTCATGAGTACAGTGCTCGTGAGCTGCATACCATGGAAATGGAGCGTGCCGAAACCCGTATGACGGAAATCCTCACTGTTGCGGATGTGATCACCGAAATTACTCAGCAAACCAATTTACTGGCCTTAAATGCCGCTATTGAGGCTGCCCGTGCTGGTGAAGCCGGACGTGGATTTGCTGTCGTGGCAGATGAGGTACGTAAGCTGGTCTACCGTACCGAAGAGGCGAATGACAAAATACGGACAATGGCTCAGGCCGAACGTTAACTTATCCGAGTTTACATAACTTTACCCAGCTTAGCTGAACTATATCTTACATAATCATGACGTACTTATGAGTCCTTCACTATTGGGATGTGAATTCATAATAAAAAGGAGAAAAAAATGATTACGTTAAGAAAAAGTTTAACTGTCATGACCTTGGCCACACTATTGATCAGTGGTGCGGCATTTGCAAAACAAACCACGGTGAAAGCGGAAGGCACAAAATTTGACCCACTGATTGTGAATGTAGAGCCTGGGGATACGGTGAACTGGACCAATATGGATATCCATAATGTGCACTTTATGTTTCAGCCAGATGGGGCAAAAGATTTCAAATCTGAGATTGGCCAAAATGTCTCAAGAGAATTTAGTAAAGAAGGTATTTATGTGTACCAGTGTGATCCGCATATTGGTCTAGGTATGGGGGGCGCTGTGGTTGTCGGCCATGCCACAAACTTAGATGACTTAAAAGCGGCAAAATTACACGGTGGATTAGGCCGAATTGCACATAAAGTCATGAAAGCTGAATCGAAATAGCTTATTTCCCTTCTGATTTTCTCTCTCGTAAAAAGGCGCTCGTTTGAGCGCCTTTTTGTATTTTGAGCGTTTATATTCCTGGCTGAGTAAACTAATTCCTTTTTTTGCTGACTTACACTCACGTCATTAAACACTTAAACGGATTCGGAATTCTGATGAAAAAAATCTTCATTGGCCTCTTGGTCACCATTTTTCTCGCAACGATTAGCTTTTATTTTCTCAACAAACAGTCTGATACGGCCAAGCAGGAAAATGTGTTGTCATACATCGAGCAGCAGGGTGTGACCATCATCGATAAGTTTGACACCCCCTCTGAGCTGACTGGCTATGTGGGTACCTATAAAGACGAAGCAATGAGTATTTATGTCACCCCGGATAAACGCCATGCCGTTATCGGCGATTTAATCGATACAGAGGGTAAAAATCTGGGGGCAGATGCGATTAATCAACTGATAACCAAACCGAAAAATGAAAAGTTATGGCAACAACTCGAAGAAATGGACTGGGTGCAAGATGGGGATAAAAACGCGCCGCGAATTGTGTATACCTTTTCGGATCCGTTTTGTCCTTATTGCCATAAATTCCGTGACATGGCTGAACCTTTCATTGCTGAGGGTCAGGTTCAATTTCGTCACATCATTGTAGGGATTCTCCAGAAAAACAGCTTAGCGGTTGCGGCGACGATTATGGGATCTGACTCACCCGAACAGGCATTTCAGCAACATCGCCAATCGGTTAGACAAGGCGGTATCGCTGTTGATAATGCGAAGGCTTCAAAAGGTAATGATGCGGTGATGGCAAATAATCAGCTGCTGGAAGAGATGCATACGCATGCCACGCCGACCAGCATATATCGGGATAAGGACGGTGAGATTCATGTCGTTGAAGGTATGCCAGTGCAGCAGGAGCTTAGTCGGATTTTTGAGGAGTAAGGGCTTAAGCGAGATTGAGGAAGAAGCCATCCATGGCTGGACGTGTTAGTTGTGTCGACGTGAGATGGTAATAGACGGATTTTCGCCAAATAACTCCGTGTAGTCGTGAGTAAATTGCCCGGCATGGGTAAACCCCCAGTGCTGAGCCACCATGGCGATGGTTTCATCTTCCTGCAAACCTTGTAATAGTCGTCGCCTGACAGCGTTTAATCGGGCCATTCGAATAAACTTAACCGGGCTGATATCGAGCACATCTTCAAAACTGTATTGCAGCGTTCGCCGGCTGACATGAGCCAGATCACAGAGTTCTGTAATCGTCACGTGTTTACTCGGGTTGGCATCCAGATAGGCCGTGACTTTTTCAACCACGGCGCGACGTTTACTAAAACTGGGCTTTTCGTTGCTGGGCCCATTTTTTTGAAGCACTTCAAGCATAGCCATCATAAGATTGTCCTCTTGGATGCGTCTGCTGATATCACTTTGAGCGGGTGAAATGACGTCGTTCAAAACATGTCTTAATTGATTAAGTTTGTGTGACTCCCACACTTTAAGGGGGGAATTGAGGGCATGGCTATCAAGCTTGATGCCTTGTTTTTCTGCAACCAGCTGCAGACTGTCCTGATTCACCACTAACCCATAAATATCAAAGTCTTCCGGGGTGATGAGCTCAAATTGGGTATTGCCAGGACGAATCATCAGTTGATTCTTTTCAACCTGATGGCCGTTGATTCGGCATGACTTCTCATCGGCTGCAAACCCCATCCATATGGCATTTGGCCAAACATTACATTGCTGACGAATAGCTCGACTGGTGTGTTCACGAAAGGCATGAACATGCTCAAACATCACCTCTTCAATACGCCCGTAAAACTGACCCATACTGATTTGATCGAATTGTTGCTGCCAGGCTTTTAGGTTATGAGCTTGTACATCGGCATCATCTGCCTCCAGTACGCACCAACGCGTAGCGGTTGCGCTCTGTTTCGGTGCAAATTTTATATTTTCCTCTGTCATTTGCTCCCCTCGTTTATTTTGTTATGTCCACATTATGTGAATAAGTTGCTGAATCACAAACTAAAAAACATTTGCCAAATTTCGATAGTCACCCGGTATAAATCTCGCAAGTTCACATTAGGAAACTTTGTTTACTTAAAGGCAAAATTTATTCCAAGTATTGGGAATTAAAGCAGTTTATGACACAGACATACCGTTACCAATTAGGCACAAAGACCTATCAGTTCGCTGATTTAGCTGAACTGATGGCCAAAGCCACGCCTGCTCGTTCAGGCGATAGCTTGGCCGGTGTCATGGCTGAAACGGCGGAACAACGTGCTGTGGCTCAGTTGCTATTGGCAGAAGTGCCATTAAAAAATTTCCTAAACGAAGCACTCGTGCCTTATGAAGACGATGAAGTCACCCGACTGATTATCGATGAGCATGATGTGGATGCGTTTGAGCCCATCTCACACATGACCATCGGCGACTTTCGTAATTGGCTACTTTCGGATAAAGCCAGCAGCGACATGCTGAACCAGATACGAGCTGGAGTGACCCCAGAAATGGCGGCGGCAGTATCAAAAATTATGCGGAATCAGGATTTGATTCTGGTCGCACAAAAATGCCGTGTAGTGAGTGCATTCAGAAACACGATTGGTTTACCCAAACGATTATCAACACGTCTGCAACCGAATCATCCCACTGATGATGTGAACGG
>NZ_DBNG01000022.1:6786-6970 GCF_002299105.1 Methylophaga sp. UBA678 | reverse complement strand
TCATCCCACTGATGATGTGAACGGTATTGCGGCCAGTATTCTGGATGGCCTCCTTTATGGATCTGGTGATGCGGTGATTGGCATCAATCCGGCAACAGACAACGTGGCGCAAGCAACGCGTCTGATGCAATTGATGGATGAAGTGATTTCTTTATATGAGATTCCTACCCAGTCCTGCGTGTTA
>NZ_DBNG01000022.1:0-6488 GCF_002299105.1 Methylophaga sp. UBA678 | reverse complement strand
ATTCCTACCCAGTCCTGCGTGTTAACGCATGTCACCAACACGATTGAATGTATTGAAAACGGTGCACCAGTAGATTTGGTATTCCAGTCCATTGGTGGCACGGAAAAAACCAACAGCAGTTTTGGCTTTAATTTAGCCACCCTGGCTGAAGCACAACAAGCAGCATTATCTTTGAACCGAGGCACGGTCGGACAAAACGTTATGTATTTTGAAACTGGGCAGGGCAGTGCTTTATCGGCCAATGCTCATCACGGTCTGGATCAACAAACCTGTGAAGCCAGAGCCTATGCCGTTGCCAGAAAATTTAATCCTTTACTGGTGAATACCGTGGTGGGCTTTATCGGCCCTGAATACCTGTTCGATGGTAAAGAAATTACTCGTGCAGGCTTGGAAGATCATTTCTGTGCCAAGTTATTAGGTCTGCCAATGGGCTGTGATGTTTGTTACACCAACCATGCTGAAGCTGATCAAAATGATATGGATAACCTGCTGACGCTACTGGCGACAGCAGGATGTTCTTTCGTGATGGGCATTCCCGGTTCAGATGACATTATGCTCAATTATCAGACCACCTCATTTCATGATGCTTTGTATGCGCGTCGCGTCTTAGGTTTGGGGGCGGCACCTGAATTTGAAAAATGGCTGGAAAAAATGCAAATCATGACCGATGCCAGTCATGCCAAGTTATCAAACCAGTTACCGCCAGCCTTTGCCGGCACCTTGAGAGGCTTAGCCACAGGAACGAATGATGGTTAAGGAAGATAGACTCACTCATCTCAGGGTAAAAAATGATGACGCTATCGTCACCGATAATCCATGGCGTCGTCTGCGAGAATTCACGGCTGCCCGTATTGGCTTGGGGCGTGCTGGTGTAAGCACACCGACGCGTGAATCACTTGAATTCCAATTAGCACATGCTCAGGCCCGTGATGCGGTGCATACCGAACTGGACTTTGATGGTTTACAACAAGATCTCATGGCCTTAGCGGATAAATACCCGTTGTTAAACCGTGAAGCACCTTTAAAGCTGCATAGTCAGGCAACCGATCGCATGACGTATTTGCAGCGTCCGGACTGGGGAAGACAGCTGGACGAAGCTAGTCTTACAGCACTTAAACCACACCAAGCTTCTGAACCTTACGATTTAGCCATTGTGATTGCTGATGGTTTATCAGCCACGGCGATTAAAGAAAACGCAGCGGTATTTATTGAGACCTTAGCTCAAGCCATGCAAGCCAGTGAACAAGCTTACTCACTCGCACCTATCGTTATGGTGGAACAAGGCCGTGTCGCCGTGGGGGACGATGTTTGTGAAGCCTTAAACGCCAAGGCCGTTTTAGTGCTGATTGGCGAACGTCCGGGATTGAGTTCGCCCGATAGCTTGGGACTGTACCTGACCTGGGGGGCCAAACGTGGCCTGACCGATGATAAACGTAACTGTATTTCCAATGTAAGAAAGGCGGGACTTTCTTATTTTGCTGCGGCTCAGAAAAGCCTTTATTTGCTGACTGAGGCCCGCAGACTCCAGTGTTCTGGCGTTGCTATCAAGGATCGCTCTACCGATAAGATTATTGATAGCAACGCCGTTCAAACCAGCTTTTTGCTGGATAAGTAAGCCAACCAACAAGGTGGATAGGTATTAATGTTAACTAATAAGAGGATAGAAAGATGGACAATGCGCCAACGCTAGAATCCTTGCAGGCAACGCTCGACGCCCAGCAAGCGGTTTTTCAAATGCATCAGTCTATGAATGTCGAAGTGTTCTACTGGTGGTGTACCGCCATTATGATCATGATTCATGCTGGTTTCTTGGCCTATGAAATGGGGGCCTCACGTAGTAAAAATGCTTTAGCAGCGGGTATTAAAAATATTCTTGCTTTAGCGGTCATTATTCCCACGTTTTATTTGTTTGGCTGGTGGATATATAACGCTTTCCCGAATGGCTTTATTCCTATTGAGGCAGCGGGTGCCTTACCTTGGGCACAAAGTATGGGACCTGATGTCACCGATATGGGAACCGGTATTTTCTGGGCAGCGTTTGCCATGTTTGGTGCCACCACCGGTTCGATTTTATCCGGTGCGGTTATCGAACGGATTCGTGTCAGTGCGTTTTTGATTCTGACCGTGTTCTTGGGTAGCGTGGTTTGGATACTGGCTGGTGCCTGGGGTTGGCATCCAGATGGTTGGTTACTGACTGACTTGGGCTATCATGATGTCGGCGCATCTGGTGTTGTGCATGCTGTGGCTGGTTTCTTCACTTTGGGTGTACTGATCAATTTAGGCCCACGTGTAGGTAAATTTATCAACGGTGTGGCACAGACTATTGCTCCACATAGCTTACCGATGACGTTAATCGGTTTGATGATGATCATCTTCGGTTTCTTCGGATTCCTGGGCGGTTGTATCATCTTTAACGGTGGTGAAACAGGTTGGACAACCATTTACGGCAACCCAACTAACTTATCAGCATTTGCTTTCAATACCCTGATGGGCTTTGCGGGTGGTGTGATTGGTTGTTACATCGCTAGCCGTGACCCATTCTGGACAATGTCTGGCGGTCTGGTGGGTATCATTTCTGTTGCAGCCGGTTTAGATCTTTATGATCCTGAATTAGCGTTCATTATTGCTGTAGTAACAGGTGTCTTAGCCGTTAAATTCGCTAAATTGATCGAAAATTTCGGTATTGATGATGCGGTAGGTGCTGTTTCAGTTCATGGCTTCACGGGTGTTTGGGCAGTATTCTTAGTCGGTGTGTTTGCCGACGGTATGCCTAACGTGGGTGACTTGCCTGAGATTTCATTAATGGGGCAAACCATTGGTGCCATTGTCATGGCAGCAGTGGGCTTTATTCCAGGTTACGGTATTTCATTGATTCTGAAAAAAGCCAATGCATTACGCGTACCGAAAGAAGCGGAAGAGCTGGGCTTAGATGAAGTTGAAATCATTGCCAAGCCTTACCCAGAAGTGAATGGTGTCCCTGCGGTGACATCAAGTGACGTGCCAAATAAATTGGCTAACTCAGAACCAGGAGTGTAATTATGGGAACATCAATTAGTTCATGGGAAAACGTAGGGGCTTATTTTACTTTTGCTGATAATCCACTTGCTCTAGGCCTGTTCACTGTTGGTGCTGCAGCCATCATAGTGGGTCTGATTATCTCGATAGCAAAACATGAAAATGAAGCGTTCGAGAAAATTGAAAAATAAGCCAGGCTTAAACATGACCTAGTCATGTATCAAACAATAACCCCGATCTTGTATCGGGGTTATTTTTTATAAGCAGTAACTTTTTGTGGCATTCAAAGCAGTGTGACCCGACCTCTACCACTGATACCAATGAACTAGCACCCAGACTGAATACCATAATAAAGATTTCACTTAATCACATTTTTAACAGTCAATATGGCCATTGTTTCTAGCATGGCTGATTTTGAAATTATTCTTCTCCAAATACCTTTCGATATCAAAAATAAGCGGCATTTTGATTCTATTGATCGACTATCCAACATCTGTCTGAAAATAAGAGTGAAGACTGATAATCAATAAATCTAAATGCATATAATTATTATTTGATGGTAATATCTACCTTTAAATTAATCCAGCTTTATAAAAAGTGAAAAATTGCACTTTTTATCTGCTTTAAACGACATAGATAGAGAGTACACGATTGTTCTCTTATTTTACGGTCAGTCCTCTCATGTGAGTTGAGGACAGGCGTTCATGTCTATCTGCAGTTAAAACTATAATTAGATCAGCCATTTGAGAGTTATCTCCAATATGCAATTACCTTATCCACTCAGAATTCTGTCATTGGTTCTGGCCGCCACGGTAGGCGGGTATTTACTGACGTCCGCCGTTATCATTTTTTTATCAGCTATTGTACCAATGGAAAAACCACATGCCATCGTGGCCGTGAGCCTTTTTAGTTATGCAATTTATACAGCAGCTGTTATTTGGGTCTTTACTGTTAGAAATAGCAAGCGCGCTTGGTTAGGTATGTTGATTCCAACAGTCTTGCTCGGTGGTGCAGGGATGCTAATTTCCAAGGTGGCGTCATGAGTGAGTTAACGAAGCCAGTGAAAGAACAGGAATCGTTTCGTCAGGCGATGGGCTGGTTACATACCTGGGGTGGGTTGCTTGCCAGTTGGGCCTTATTCACGATCTTCCTTACGGGCACGATTGGTGTGTTTGATGTTGATATCACGAAATGGATGAAACCAGAGGCAGCCGTTGTATCCGGTTTCGATCCAACCGCGATGACCGAACAGCAACGTGTTGACACGATAAAGAAAGGTCAGGCTTATCTTGAAAAACATGTTCCTGATAGTCATTTCTGGGGGATTGGACTGCCAACGGAAACAGAGCCAGGAATACGTCTGTTCTGGCGGGACGAGCAGAATGAATTTCAACATGCCTTACTGAGCCTGGATGATGGTGAACTCATGCCAGCCGCTGAAAATCGTGAAACCGAAGGGGGGCATCATTTTGTGCATATGCATTATGAGTTTCATGCGGGTATGGCAGGCATCTGGCTGGTCGGCTTTTTTACCATGATCATGCTGGTGGCCTTAATTACCGGCATCATTATTCATAAACGTATTTTCAAAGATTTTTTCACCTTCAGACAAAAGAAAGGACAGCGTAGTTGGTTAGATGGACATAATGCCTCCGCTGTTTTAACGCTGCCTTTCCAATTGATGATTGCTTACACCGGTTTGGTGGTCTTTTTATCGATTTACATGCCTGCAGGTGTATTAGCTAATTACAGCAATCCACAGGTATTTTTTTCTGAACTGCTTGATGAGCCCATGCACAGAGCAGAAACAGGCGTGGATGCAGATGTGGTGGATTTATCCATTTTGTTCCAGCGAGCAGAAGTGATGATGGGTAAACCCGGACGATTTATGAACGTTGAGCATCCGGGAGACAGTAGCGCTGTGACCAAGGTGTTTGGTTGGTTTGATGAAAAAGACTATGAAGGGCAATTATTGAGGGATGAAATTGGCAGTGTTCAGTTTGATGCGACCAATGGTGATGTGATGCATCTGAACCCACCAGGTGAATACGATAAGGGCACGCCCATGGCATCACAACGTGTGATGCGTATCATGCACTTTGCCAACTTTGGTGGCTACAGCGTTCGCTGGTTATATTTCATTATGGGTATGGCGGGTGCGTTGATGATGGCAACAGGCGCCATCTTATTTCTGGTGAAACGACGTCAGAAATCACTTAATGAATTTGGCTCGCAAACTGCACGCGTTTATCGGGTAATCGAAGTACTGAATATCGCTGCTATCAGTGGTCTTGCGGTGGCTTGCATGGCTTATTTCTGGTTGAATCGTTTGATTCCGGTCGATATCGCTGATCGGGCATCCTGGGAAATAAAAGGCTTTTTCTATCTCTGGCTAGCCATGCTGTTTCATGCCGCTTGTCGACCTGGCATGAAAGCCTGGTTTGAACAATGGAGTGTCTTTACCTTACTGGCATTGTTGTTACCTGTCATGAACCTGCTGACAACCGGACATTGGCTACCATCGTACTGGCTGGCAGGAGACTGGAGCAGTGTCGGCTTTGAAGTGACCGTATTGGTGTTCGGTTTGATGAGTCTGGGGCTGGTGTTATTTTTGCGTCGAAAAATGCGATTGCAAGTTCGCCCGTCAGCGCTTAAAACTCAGTCGGAGGCACTATTATGAGTGCAGCCATGATGATGAGCATTGCCTTGTGTTACGCCGCTATGAGTAGTCTTAGTCTGGCGATGCCACGACATTTGATGGAAGTGACCAACCGTCGGTTAAGTGTTGCACAGACTCGACTATTACGTTGGACAGCAAGCCTGATTCTGGTCTTAGCATATTTACCTATGTGGCAGGTGTGGGGAGCAGGAACCGGCTTTGTGATTTGGGTATCGATATTGTCTGTGACCAGCATAGTATTGGTGTTACTGCTGTCTTATTGGCCAAAGTGGGCGGTCAGAATCGCTTTTCTGATGATGTTATCGGCCAGCGTTTTGTGGTTGATGCAGTAACGACCAGATGATCGTTACTGCATCGGTGTAACTTTTGTTTAACGTTGACTGCGTGCTTTTCTAATCGCCGCTTTAACCTGTTCTGGTGCTGTACCACCTAAGTGGTCACGAGCAGCGACAGAACCTTCCAAAGTCAGCACGTCAAACACGTCTTCATCAATATTGGCAGAAAACTGCTGCAGTTCAGCCAAGGTGAGTTCAGACAGATCTTTTTTATGTTTGATGCCATAAGCGACCGATAAACCGACTACTTCATGTGCATCACGGAATGGTGTGCCTTTACGTACCAGATAATCAGCCAAATCAGTGGCAGTAGCATAACCTCGTAATGCAGCCTGACGCATATTGTCGGCTTTCACGGTGATGACCGACATCATATCTGCATAAACGCGTAGTGAACCTAATAAGGTATCAATCGTATCGAACAAGGGTTCTTTGTCTTCCTGATTGTCTTTGTTGTA
>NZ_DBNG01000017.1:35494-61812 GCF_002299105.1 Methylophaga sp. UBA678 | reverse complement strand
TAGTTGCTAACGATAACAACTACGCACTAGCTGCTTAATAACCAGTGAATGCCGTCCGACCAGATCCGTGCTTGTGCGTCTGGTATCGGGCGTCGACTCTCACAAGATCGTCTCAAGGTATGCTTGGTACTGAGAGATTAAAACTTTACAAGATCGCTACTTGTTTTCCCTGTTCATCGGGTAGCAGGTAGTTAAATTAATAGATGAAATAAGCATGTAGATCCGAAGGCGGAGGATCTGCGGACGCGGGTTCGATTAGTAAAATGGTCGCCATAGGGAGTGATCCCTATTGGAAAAAGAGAGCTCATACGGTGAACGCTACGGGACAAGGGTCCTATGCCAACGCCGTCCGGTGAATGGGAAACCAGTAAGCCGGCTAGAGACTCATAGGTTCCTAACGAGACTTGTCTCCATGGAATACTAGGGTGGGTTGAAGGTAAAACAGATACTCACAAACGCTCTCCATCTGGTAGATAGTTATCAGATGAAGGAATAGTCCAGGCCTGAATGAAAATTCAGGAATCACTGTCCCGCCGCCTCCACCAAATACAAAACAACCACCTTCGGGTGGTTTTTTTGTGCCTGACGATCTGATAAGTAGGTTGGGTTGAGCCATAGCGAAACCCAACATGTTAAGACTTTCGGAGGTGTTCATGTTGAGTTTAATTCTTTAACACAACCGACGAGTTGTTCTAAGAAAAGCAAGTTTGCTGACCCCTTGATTCTTTTAAACTCATCCGCACAATCGGCCTAACCGATTAAATAAAAAAAGCCTGCCAATCAATTATTTGGCAGGCTTTTTCACTTTTCTTAATTAGCCCCAACACCCCTCAAAGCTAATAAACTCAATGGGTCACGAAAAATAATTTATAAATTGTGAAATAAGTCAAGGAAGTTTGGTGTAAATAAATGTAAACGACTTTGTTGCTTTTGATTTTCAAGGGGTTATATTCGAAGTGTTGCGGTAGGGATAGTTCTACTTTAAGTGTCTAAATGCAACCCGCGCTAAACCTTACTTTTACAAACTTCGAAAGGACTTGAAAATGAAAATAACCTGTAAGCTCTTATTATCAATACTTGTAATGTTTGTTTGTGCAGTAACTATTGCTGAAGATAGAAAATCTCTTTCTACCTCCAATTTTATGGAAGTTCCTTATCTTTCAAAAAACCATGAAATTATTAAAACTTGCTCCGGTAAAAAGGCTCGTTATGGTCAGAATTATGTATCAATAGGTGTAAACAAGTTAACAGTAAATAAAAATGATCCCTTTTTAGTAACAATATTCAATAAAGATCGTTATGCTTTCGGGGTTGCTAATTTAAAAGCAGATTATCAGTCTCTACCTATTTCAGTTTCAAGAGTTGGAAAGCCTGTCCGTATTATGGGGGAGGATAGTAGCATTGATATGGGTGTTGAGTGGGTTATGCTCGACAGAATACCTTGGGTATTAAAAAATGCTAGTTTTCAAATTAAATTAGGTTATTCCGCAGACTCTAGTACTGACTCAATGATAGAGGCTTTTTCTGGAATAACCTCCGCCATTCCCGATTATACGATTTCTACGTCTTTAGCTACTGGTTTCGCCGTAGCAAGTACCATAGATAAATTACTTTTTGGCTCTGATCGAGCTACTGATCTATTAAATGCTCAAAAAGATATACCACTTCTTGGTGACAGTTTATGCGAAGGATACTATGCCCTATTTTCTGCTGAAAACAAAAATACATATAAAAAGTATTCTGAGGATGGTTTAGTTTGGACTGGAAAAGATCTTGAATACAATGACAAGCCAATTAATGATGTTTCATATGCTGTCATAAGTGTAAGAGTCTCCGATCGATACTACGATAGCGTTCGTAGTTCCGTAAATGACCATACTAGGTCTTGGGCATCAAAATATAAAAGTGTTCAAACCTCATTTTTTGACTTTATATGGGTAACGAAAAAAGAAAAGTTAGACGACCTAACTGAAAAAGTTAGAACTGATCTACTTGAAGCCCGGACTCTTCTCAATTCTGACCCGAACTTGATACAGCAAGAAATAGAAGAAATACATCAATATGTTATTGATCGCTACATTGAGCATTTAGAAATAGCAAAGTTGCGGATTAATAAAAGCGGGAATGTTACTCTGACTAGCACGGAACAAGCCCTGAACAAAGCAATAAATAGCTCGACCGTTTCACTTTCTAAGGAAAATTCAGTTTTGGCTGAAAGGTTACTTCTCAATGAGAATAAAAAGCTTCTTGAGGTAGAACCGGGATTTGATAAAGCATTTAGAGGTGCCATTATGGGGACACAGCAAATCCTTTCTATTGAGTAATAATTAATCTTATACTGAATTGAAACTACAGTTCGTAATGTGTTTCATAACATAAACAAAGTCTTTTTAATCGTATTTGCATTAGGATTGAAATAAATCTTCCTGAAGCAAAGCTTTTCTTTCGCTCAGGGTCAGGTTTTTTAATAAACTGATCGCCATTTGACGAGTGTTATTAATCGGTGGGTTTAAGTCGTGTGAGTAGCCTAGTTTCATCACAAATGAAGCACCACACCCCCCCTCAAGGTTCATGCATTGGCAATACAAACCTTTCACCGTATGAGACAGCGCATTAGTTGAACTAATAATGGCTTTTTGATGGCACTGAGGGCATTCAACTCGCATAGATAAAATTGTCCGCTGTGGTTTGGTAAAAAATAGCAAATACAGTGAGTTGGTGCAGTGACTTCATCACTTTTATGTGAGAGGATTTTTTAATTTGAATACTTGGTCAGGATATAAAAAAAGATAGATTTCATTAAAGCTTGTCTCTATACAAAACTCAGAATCTTCGTATGAAACCATGCCTGAGCTAAATGTTGGATCAGCAGTTAATAACAACCTTACATCATTAAGGTGCTTTGTATATTTATCAAGCTTTGACTCTTTTTGAAGTATAAAAGGCGTTAAATAATATCTATTGATTTCACGAACCCAACCAACCCTGTCATCCGTATATTGCCAATTTTTATATTGTTTTAGGCTTTCAGGCAATCGGGTAACATGAATAATTGTTCTATCTTTCAACTTTAAACGGCTATGGACCATTTCATCAGTTGATATCGCATGTTTACATAGCTCTGGAAGAATATTTTTATTATCAATATTTCCTATAATTTGTACATTCAATGGAATAGATGATATCTCATAATATGCATCTGCTAATTGACCGAGTTTTTGTATGTTTCTACTTTCAACTGCTCTGCGTTGAGAGCCTTTGCGTAATTCATCATCATTCGTAAACTCTCTTATTTCTAAACCAAAGGTTTCTCCCCCCGCGTTTACAATTAAATCTGGCCACTCTTCTTCATTTGGAGGGAAAGATATAGTCCAGGACTTGCCAAGAGAATGGAGCAGTTGTTCACCAATTATCTTTTCTTTTATTTTTTGTATGTTTGTCGTCATTCAGTTTGCCTGTACCATTCAATTTTATATTGAATGTTCTAAACACTTCCTATGATTACAATGCCAACCTTGAAATAGTGAAGATGGATTTAAAATCGGGACGAAGTTCACGAATAATTTTCTGCCAAGTCAGATAATTTTTGTTCATATCATCAACATAGTTTGGAGGTCTTCTCATAGTGTGATCGATGATGTTACTTAGTTGATTTATTTTGTCTCCAGCATTTGAGTGTCTAAGATAATAAAGCTCGCTAGAAATAGCTGAGAAGATTGTTGTGTCAGTTGTGGATATAACATTAGGGTTTGAATCGTTTATAGATACATAGTCGATACCCCAAACGACTCGTTTAGCTTCATTTTTTAGCTCTTCAAATTTTGCAACTCTGGCAACTATTAGACCTGCATAAACTCCTGAAAAAAGCCCAATCAAAATATTAATGACGTAATTTATAATTTCCATGCGTAACCTTTTAGAAGTAACAGGTAAGTCGTTGAGTATAGATCAATAATTTATAAGCTCTTAAAACTAGGTTGATATATCGGACTTAACTAGGTGGTACTATCATTCTCAAACCTCCAATCCGGCTCTCTAAAATTCACCACTTGCTTACCCAACAATTCATTCAATTCTAAAAACGGCTGCTGCATAGCACCCACTTCTAGCTCGTGATACACCCGCATAATTTTTTCCATATCCCCAAAGCCACTATTACTCTCTGGAATCACGCCTGATAAACCCGGATACTTACAGTGCATGGAAAGGATTTCACCACGGGTAATGTTCTTGATGCGTTCAAACTCATCCTTAGTACCAATATCACCCACGGGGATGATTTTCACAGGTTCTTTGGCGTTGGTTTTTTCTATATTCAGATGCATAGACCGGAAGTTACCGGGGCCTTTAGATTGAGATACCTGCTCAGAGAGTATCTGTAGATCATCTTCTTCCAGGCCTGTATCTGATGTTAAGAAGATATAGCCCATATGAGCCCCGTTTTTATAATATTTACGGCGAAATAGGCCAGCGTCTTCACTGAGTAAAACGGACTGTATGCCGCCCATATATTCCGGTATGCCATAGATGCTTTGCATCACGTCATATTCATTAATCTGAATGACTTCATCGGAGTGGATTCTATTTCACAGATATTCAGGGTCATTGTAATAATCTTCAAGTTTGTTGAAACATAAAACCCAAAAACGAATCACCACTCAAAGCCTCTAATGTTGGGTTTCGCTATGGCTCTACCCAACCTACCAACAAAATTCCTTCCAACTTTCTCTGTGATATTCCTTCCAAGTGTTTATAGTTTTTGTATCTCCATACCTGTCTGAGGTGATCCCCATGAAAAAAATCACGATAGTTTGCTTTATGTTATTTAGCGTGATGGTTCATGCTGATAATGTCACAAAGGAAGGAACGTGTGATGGCTGGGCAAATAAAGCCAAGCAGTTTATGGGGCTTCGGCAAAACAATACACCTATTCATAAAGCGATGAAGATGACGGTGGGTAATTTTTCTCGTGGCTTGATGTTGCGAGCATATAACGAAACTGTGGCAGAAGAGGGTGAATAGCAGAGGGTTATCGAGCATTTTGACGAGATGATTGAAAATGAGTGTTTAAACAAGCCTGAATAATCATACTCCGTCTGCATTTGCTGCGCATTTGATTGTTTTTCTAGAAGGACTTCGGATTGATTAGCGTAGATGCACATTACTCTTTTCGTTTGATTTTATTGGGTGGCATGGAATGTCGCTTATTCATGCAAGCGATTGTTCTATCAATAATTACTTTTTTATTTTCATTGACTTATAAACAGTATTTACTATAGAAAACATATTATTTGTAAGTGTAAATACTTGCACAAAAGATATGGTCTTTGTTCTTTGGTATTTTATCTGGATCTCAATCACAGTTATGAATAAGCAAAACTAAACATCTTTTATAAGGTTGTGTAGACTGACTTTATAAAAATTAACACCCCAGAGTGAACACAAAAGGGGATTCAAAAAGATAATGCTCGATGCAGATTAGAGAAAAACTCAGTTTAATCGTGATTGTCAGTATTCTGCTGACATCCATACCCGCTGCTATATGGGTCAGCGCCTATTCCAAAGAAAAGCTTCTTAATCGTGAAATAAACAATCTATTAGCCGTTACTCAAAATCAGGTGGATATTACCACTCAGAAATTGAGTTATGCAGAGCCTAAATTGAAGGGGTTAGCTCGTTTATTACAGCAAGAACTGAGCAAACCTGTCACGGATGAGGAAATCGATACCTTTTCTGAAGCGATGCAGCTCAACGATGATGGTATTTGGCGAAATAAAGAAGACCAATATTACGGTCATGTTCACGCCGGTATTTTCTTACCCAACTCAGCAACCTTAACAGATGAGCAAAAAGTACAGCATCTTCGTATCAAGCAAGTCATGGAAGTATTTGGCTCATCGGCTAATCGTTCATACGAAAATGTGTGGTACTTATCTCCTGATTTACGCAGCGAGGTTATTTTTGATTTCCACTATCCTCAATTCGTGTTTGATCAAGATGCTGCCAATGACTACACACAAACCCCTTGGGTGGGGTTGACGTCACCGTCACAAAATCCAGAGAAACAGTACACTTTTACACCGCCGTTATTTGACCCCGTTAATCAAATATGGATGGTCAGTGCTTTATATCCGCTTTATGTCAATGGTCAATGGATTGGGTCACTGGGTGAGGATATGCAGCTGAGTAATGTGCTTGGTTTTACTTTCAACGCACAGCAATTTTATCCCGACACACAGCATTTTCTGCTTGATGAGCAAGGAAATTTTATCCTCGCCGGCCAGTGGCAAAAACAGCTTGAATCAGCTGATGAAACCCAGGTAACCGCTTTTCTTGATACTGAAAGTGAGCTTAAAAAGCTACTCACACAGCCTACTGACTATACGCCGACACTTGCTGCCAGAGATATTATTGTTGATGGTAAAAACTATATTGCTATCTCTATGTTAGTAAAGCCCGTTGACTGGCATTACTTTAAGCTCATCCCTGTCGATGATTTGATAGAACCTGTTAATCAGTTGTTAGCGATTTTGATGGCCGTGTTGTTTGCCGTGACGATTATCTCCGGCTGGTTAATCACCATGGCTGTGAATAAGAATGTGATTTCACGTATTACACGTCTGACTCGTGAAATGACGCGCTTCGAGTCGGGTCAGAAGGTTGCCTTGGCTACTGAATTGAAAGGTAACGATGAAATCACCCTTGCTGCAAACGCGTTTGATTCGATGGCTGAGCGTATCGATTCTTATCTAAGCCGACTTGCTGAGAGTAAAAAGTCATTAGCTGAAAGTGAAAGTCGCTGGAAACTGGCATTGGAATCGACCGGTGATGGTGTATGGGACATCGATCTCGAAGACGGCACGGCAACGTATTCTGAGCGTTGGAAGAAGATGTTGGGCTATATGGATGATAGTTTCCCAGACACGCTAGCCGAGGCTTCGGAATACATTCACCCAGAGGATAGAGAGCAAGCTAGACTACGTTTCAGAGGCTATATTTCAGGCGAATATGTCAATTATCAAGATGAGTTTCGTATGCTCTGTGGTGATGGTTCGTGGAAATGGATCATGGCGCGGGGCATGATCATCAAGCGTGATAAAAATTTAAAACCACAACGCATGATAGGCACCAGTACCGATATTTCTTACTTCAAGAAAATTCAAGATGAGCTGCGTAGCAATACAACCAAACTCAGAGAATTACTTGAATATAGTCCAATTGCCGTTCGTATTGTCACCAATAACCGCAAGAAAATTGTTTTTGCCAATAGACGTTATGCAGAGCTGGTTAACCAAAGTAAAGACAAGTTACATCAACTCAATCCATTTGCATTTTATGTTGATCCCTCTGTAGTAAAAAGCTACTTAAACCAAATTATTGAAGGTAAGACAATCTATAACCAGCTGACTGAGCTGAAAGTAGCAGGCCAAGGAATAAAATGGACTTTGGCTTCATATCTACCCATTCAATACGGCGGTGAAGACTGCAATATTGGTTGGTTTTACGATATTACTGATCGACTGAATAATGAAGAAGCGCTTCGATTACATGCCAGCGTGTTCAATGATGCCTGGGAAGGGATTCTCATTACGGATAAAGAAAACCGGATTATTAGTGTCAATAAAGCCTTTACAGAAATTACGGGCTATACAGAGGACGAGTTAATCGGAAAAGATCCAAGAATTCTCGCTTCGGGCAGACAGAGTTCGGAGTTCTACAAGGAAATGTGGGATTGCATCGAAACAGAAGGACGTTGGCGTGGAGAAATATGGAATCGTAAAAAGAATGGGGAGTTTTTTGCTGAAATCCTCACCATCAGTGCCATAAGAAATCCTCAAGGTGACATTACCAGCTATCTTGGATTATTTGTCGATATTACCGAAATCAAGAAAACAGAACGTCTGTTAGTCAACATGGCGCATTATGATGCACTGACGCAACTGGCTAATCGAACACTGCTCTCAGATCGTCTTGAACAAGCGATCTCTGTGGCTAAACGTAATGAGAAAATCTTGGCAGTATGTTTCCTCGATTTAGATGGCTTTAAACCGGTTAATGATGAGTTTGGCCATGAAACAGGTGATAAACTGTTAGTGGCTGTGGCGGAAAGACTGAGTCAAGTCACGCGTTCGGGGGACACAGCAGCCAGAATGGGCGGTGATGAATTTGTCGTACTCATCAGCAATATCAATAGTATTGATGAGCTTGACCCCATCTTAACCAGATTGAGCCAGAAAATAGCAGAACCCATCAAACTTAATCGCCGAAAACACCATGTGACGGCCAGTATTGGTGTCGCGATTTATCCAATTGATAATGTGGATGGCGATACGCTGATCCGCCATGCCGATTTGGCTATGTATGAAGCTAAACAAGCGGGTCGAGATGGCTATCATATATTTGATGCCAAGCTCGATCAGCAAATGCACGAATACCATACACAATTGGAGCGCTTGCACCTGGCTTTAATTGGCGAAGAATTCCGCCTCTATTATCAACCCAAAGTCGATCTTCGACATGGTCGAGTGATCGGGGTAGAAGCACTGATACGTTGGCAACACCCTGAAAAAGGTTTATTAGGTGCCATGGAGTTTTTGCCTATCGTCGAAGGGCATGAGTTCAGCGTTGAAATGGGGGATTGGGTATTAAAAACGGCGTTAAAACAGCTGCATGCGTGGCAAGAGCAAGGGCTCAATATTCAGGTCAGTATTAATGTGTCTGCCAAGCAAATTCAACACACTGATTTTCTGAAGAAGCTGGAAGCATCACTGAATCAGTATGAAAGCATATCCCCCGAGTCGATTGAGCTGGAGATATTGGAAACATCGGCATTGGAAACCGTCCAGACATCTCAGGTCGTGGCCGCTGCGAGTAATTATCTCGGTGTACCGTTTGCATTAGATGACTTTGGAACTGGCTACTCTTCATTGACTTATCTGAGAAAGTTACCGGTGAAGACATTAAAAATTGATCAGAGCTTTGTAAGAGATATGCTGAGAAATGATGAAGATATGGCTATCGTTAAAGGCATTATTGAACTGGCACAGGTTTTTAAACGTGACATCATTGCTGAAGGTGTGGAATCAACGGAGCACTTCCAGTACCTGCTGGATATGGGGTGTGACATGGCCCAAGGCTACGCTATCGCTAAACCTATGCCTGCAGAAGAAGTGTGCGACTGGATAAAAAATTATGAAAAAGCTCAACAGGGTAAAAGTGAATAATGGCAAATATTCTTCTCGATAAAACACATAAACAATTGATTCAATCAGCCATTGGTTTGGGTAATTGGTTATTAAATTTTGATGTGTTATCTGCAGATGATAAACAAGCAGTGATAGCTATACAGGATGTTCTGAAAAAATTACCGAAAATCAATGATGGCACACTAGCGATGTTGGGTGTGAGTATTGAAACAGGTGATGAAGAACAAGGATTGGTTCGAGGATGGGATGTCAGCGTGGAGTACTTTGCTGATGATCCTGAACAACAGGGTGGACTAGAACTATTCAGCTCTTATCTGCCGATACCTGAGACAACAGATAAAGACATTTTGGCCTTAAAGAAACAACATGAGGTGTATTTTCATTGGCCAATAGGGGATGTGTGTAACCTGGTGAAACAGGAACAGGCAGGGCAGTGGATGAAAGAGGTAAGCCAACCCGAAGCCTTGCTTATGACGGGAAGTCGATTAAGAGCAGAACTGGTTTACAAAGATTTTTATTCTGAGATTGAGTTGCCAGTCTGAGATAACAGGCAAAAAAAAAGCCTGAGAAAATCAGGCTTTTACATTTAGGTTATTACCTTGAGTGGCAGTAGGTGCGGGTAGTGCCGAATCGATAAGTTTGAGTGCATTGGCACCATCGAGTTTGGCTTTGTTGTTACTCATTTGAGCACTCTTCACCATAAGATAGTCATCAATACTGATCTTTGGGCTGCCTTGTGTTGCTGAAATACTCATTTCTTACCTCCTACTTTTTGTGCCATCTTACATGACCTTCGTCATTTCCAACGATAAATAGTTCACATAATTTTTATATCGGCCTATTGCTGTAACACTTTAGAATCAAATGCTTTTTGATTCTTTGTCATCGTTTTGACATGACTGTGTGATTGACTTTCAAGATTATCATTCATCCATGTATAACTCATGACAGCTGCAAGTGTGACACATTCATCCAAAGTGATTCCCTTTCTACTCGATCATCATTTGGTTGATAGTTTTTCTTTTACTACGGCCGAGTCGTTTCATAAGCAGCAGTTATCTCAGAACCCTTCTTTGCTGGTAAGTTTGGGCCTGATTTCCGAACAGCAGATGGCTTCAGCTTATACAAAAGTTCATGATATTGAAAAATGTGACAGCAAAACCTTGCCCGCTGAAGCTCCCGAACATCAAATAGCTAGTCGATTTTTACAAGAGGCGGAATGTTTGCCTGTGTTTATCGACGAAAATGAATTAACGCTGGCGATGGTGAATCCGGAAGATAGCTTTGCTTGCCAATCCATTGCTCAGTTAACAAAAAAACGGGTTAAAAGACTCGTTATTACCCAAAGTGAATTTAAACAGTTATATGAAAAATGGCATGCTGCTCAGCAGGACAAGAATAGCGAGTATGCCGATGGTACTTTTACAGACACGGATGATGATTCATTGCTGGTGAATCGTCTGAAAGATATGGCATCGCAAGAACCGGTGGTGAAGCTGGTTAACTCATTGCTCAATAAGGCGGTTGAGCTGAATGCGTCTGATATTCACATTGAACCCTTTGAGCATCATTTGGCGGTTCGCTACCGTATGGATGGTGTATTAAAACAGTTGGATTCTCCACCTGTTAAATCCAGTGCTGCCGTGATATCCCGTATCAAAATAATGGCAGAGCTGAATATCGCTGAACGCCGACTGCCACAGGATGGTCGTCTGCAAATTCATGCTGATGGTCGTTTGATAGATTGCCGTGTCTCTACCACGCCGACGCTGCATGGTGAGAGTATTGTCATTCGTTTGCTTGATAAACAAAAAGTGACGCTGGATATTCAGCAACTGGGTTTGTCACCACAATCATTAAACGGGCTGATGAAACAAATCAAACAGCCTCATGGCATTATTTTGGTGACGGGTCCCACTGGCAGTGGTAAAACCACGACCTTATATTCTGCTTTGCAGCAATTAAATACCGAAGAGAAAAAAATATTAACCGTCGAAGATCCGATTGAATATCAACTGACAGGCATTAACCAGATCCAGGTCAAACCGCGTATTGGTCTCGGTTTCGCTGAAGCACTTCGTGCTTTGGTCAGGCAAGATCCTGATGTGCTGATGATTGGTGAGATGCGCGATAAAGAAACGGCTTCAATAGCTATTCAATCAGCATTAACCGGCCATTTGGTGTTTTCAACATTGCATACTAACGATGCCAGCAGTGCGGTGACACGCTGTTTGGATATGGGGCTGGAGCATTATTTACTAGCGGCATCGCTTAATGCGGTGATGGCGCAGCGTTTGGTTCGCCGTTTGTGTGTGTCATGTCGTCAACCAATGGCCATGACGGCAGAGAGTTGGAAGTCATTGATGCCTGATACGATTTCATTTGATGATCAGGCGACGATTTACCGCGCTGTTGGCTGTGATCATTGCCAGCAAAGTGGCTATCAGGGACGCACCATGATCAGTGAATTATTGATGGTGAGCGATGCTATCCGTCAGCTGATATTACAAAAAGCCGATGCCAAGACCATTGAGCAAAAAGCCATGGAGCAGGGCATGCAGACACTCAAACAAGATGGTCTGCGTTTGGTGTTGGCCGGTATGACCAGCATTGATGAGGTGCTTCGTTTAACACAATCACAGCATGCCCATGACTAAGTTTGTTTATAAGGCATTAACTGCTAAAGGCGAGATGATCTCCGGTAGTAAAGAAGAAGCAGATCAAACGGCTGTGGTTCAGTTTCTTCGTCATTCTGGTTATGTGCCAGTGTCGGTCACTAAACAATCATGGCTGAAAGGGATATTTAATCTACGCCATGAAAAGCAGCAAGCGCCGTTATCGCCCACCCATTTACTGACTTTTTTTAGTGAGTTAGCGACATTACTGGATGCCGGGCTAACAGTCGACCAATCATTAAAACGGATGGAGCGACTCACCAGTTCAACGGTATTAAAAGACACGCTGGCTGCACTGCATCAAGGTGTGGCTGGTGGTGAGAGTCTGGCAAAAGCGATGGCAGGACAAGGTCAGCAGTTTACCGATTTGCATATCAATATGGTGCTGTCGGGTGAGACTGGCGGGCATTTACCTCAGGTGATGAATGAATTAGCACATTATCAGGAAACGATGGCTTTATTACGCCGACAATTAATATCTGCTTTAACCTATCCGCTGATCTTGCTGGTCATGTCGATATTATCGATTGTGATGATGATGACCTACGTTATCCCTAAGTTCGTGCCATTATTTGATGGTGCTGAGCAAACCATTCCCTGGCTGACACAACAGGTGTTTGCCGTTGCCGATTTTTTTGAGCAGAGCTGGTGGTTGCCTTTGGTCATATTTATTGTGCTGGCACTGGCGATTGATACGCTTCAAAAACAAAAAACAGGCAAAGTCTGGCTGGATGGCAAAGTACTCAAGTTGCCTGTCATTGGTTCACTGGTGACCGCCGTTAATATTGGCCGTTTTTCTCAAAGTATGGCATCAATGCTCACTCATGGTGTGGGTTTAATTGAATCAGTCAATATGGCGTCTGGTTCAATCAATAATGGCAAAATCAAACAGGCGCTAACTGAGGTAGCAAAACAGGTGTCAAACGGCAATTCACTTGCCAAAGCATTAACGTCTTTTTCCTGTTTTCCGAGCCTGTTAACCGAGCTGATCGAAATTGGTGAACAAACGGGGCAATTGGAGCCAATGTTCAGCAAAGTGGCAAAAGCTTATCAACAGCAAGTAGAAGACAAAACCAAACAATTATTAAGTTTGGTTGAACCGATATTAATTATTGGCTTGGGCGGCATTATTGGCGTCATTATTATTTCTATCATGTTAGCGATGTTGGGCTTAAACGATTTGGTCCGTTAGTCACTGTCATTAAAGTTTCATTTTTAGTGGTTATATTCCGCTGATGATGAAAAGAAATAATCGTGGTTTTAGTCTTATCGAATTGCTGGTGGTACTGGCAATTTTGGCATTATTGGTTGGTCTGGTCGGTCCCAGAGTGATGAAACAGTTAGGTGGGGCGAAAGCCGATACCGCTGTTTTACAGATTGCTGATCTGCAAGCCTCACTTGATATTTATTATTTGGATATAGGTGTGTATCCGACTTCTACTCAGGGGCTGACGGCGCTGATTGAAAAACCGGCTGATGTCTCCGGCTGGAATGGCCCTTATCTGAAAAAGAAAAAAGTACCCTTAGACCCCTGGGGACATGCTTATCATTATGTTTCACCCAGTAAACATGGTGATTATGACTTATATTCATTAGGTGCCGATAATCAGCAGGGTGGTAGTGGTGATGATCAAGACATCACCAGTTGGGAGTAACGGTATTGTCATCTTCGGCAATAGCAAAAGGTTTCACGCTGATTGAACTATTAGTGGTGATCAGCCTGTTAGTGATGGTCATGAGTTTATTACCACCGTTATTTCGCCCCGTGATGGAACACCATAGTCTTTATTCTGAATCTCAGCGTTTAGTGCTGTTAATGCGACAAGCTCGCAATGAAGCTATGTTGAGTCAAAAATCGCAGCGTATTGAACTGGATGCCTCAAAACAACGAATAGCCTACAACAATCGACATGTTGAGCTTTCTGCCAGCACAAAGCTTGATGCGAAGGTTAGCCGTCAATCTGACAATAGCCAGCAGGGAAGTATCGTATTTTATGCCGATGGCAGTAGTAGCGGTGGTCGATTGTTATTGGCAGATAATCATTATGCCTTTGCCATTGATGTGAACTGGGTGACCGGGCAAATTCAGTTAAGTAAACAGTTGCCAATGTGATGAAACAGCAAGGTTTTAGTTTACTTGAGTTACTGGTGGCTTTCAGTTTGATGAGTGTGTCTTTAGTCATTCTGTTTCAGTTGTATGCAAAAGGCCAGCAAGTCATTCGTCTGGGCCAGGATTTTAACGTGGCGACCAGCATTGCAGAATCCTTGATTGCTCAAGCGAGATATCAAGCCAGTGGCACTCAACAATCCGGCACCACTGAGAAGCAGTTTCAGTGGCAGCTAACGATTCAGCCGACAAATGGCAGTGCATCGTCAAAGCTACCTCTACAAGAAGTCAGCGCCGATGTGTCATGGCAGCGTTCGGGTAAACCGTATCAGATACATCTTTCTACATTAGTACCTGTTAGTAGGACCACACCATGAATAAGCAATCAGGTTTTACCTTATTGGAGATGCTGATTGCCATTAGTTTAATGACGATTATGCTGGGTTTGTTGTTCAGTGCCTCACGTACTCTCAGTGGACAGACTCAGTCCGGCATTGAGCAGGTGCAGATGAATGATGATATCCGACTGGTAACTCAATTTGTCAGACGACTTATCAGCCAGACCTCACCGATTGTGATGAATCAGGGCAGCGCACATCCGGTGTTATTTTCAGGAGCAAAACATCAGCTCGGGTTTGTTTCAACGTTACCTGCTCATGCTGGCGGCAACAGCTTGTATTGGATTGAGTTGATGCTTAAAGAAAACCAACTGGTGATGAAATATCAGCCATTAGTAAGTGTGCTGAAAAATCGTAATGATAGTCAGCAACTGACGTTGTTAAACAGCGTGGATTCGCTCGATTTTTCCTATGCTGACATTGACAAAAATAACGCACCAAGATGGCAGCCAGACTGGCAGAAAAACAATCAATTACCGCCGCTTATTTCAGTGACTGTGGCGCAGCAGCGTGGTGGTGATAAATATCCGATAGTCGTGTCTTTACCAGCCCAGGTGACCCGGATGCGGGATCATCTCAGTGTTCAGCGAACGGGGTTATGACTTCTGTAAAACAGCAGGGGGCTGCCTTAATGATCGTGCTGTGGGTGATCGCGCTGTTGATGATTTTAGCGGTGAGTTTTAGCCAAACCATGCGTATCGAAACACAACAAATAAAGCATCAACAAGGGGCTTTAACTAGTAAGTATCTGGCGAGCGAAGGTATTTGGCGAGTGATCCAGGCCTTAGTGGATGAACAGCATAGTTGGTTAACCAATGGCACTGTTTATCAGCTGAACACGGATAAAGGCACATTATTTATTCAGATTCAGGATCAAAATGGTCTGCTTGATGTGAATTACGCCTCAGCCGGATTAATCACCACATTATTAAAAACTAAAGGCTGGTCGACACACACGGCTGAACAATATGCAGACCAGATTGTTGATTGGCGTGATAGTGATAATGAACAGCTTGCTGCCGGTGCTGAACGCTTACATTACAAAGCGGCGGGCCGCGAGGGTTTACCTAAAAATGCAGCATTTAATAGTCTGGAAGAGCTACGTTTATTGTTGTCGATGCACGAGCAGGATTATCAAAAAATCGCACCGTTAATGACCGTGTATTCCCAACAATCGGGTCTTAACTTATCTGTACTGCCAGTGAGTTTCTACACTGAAAATGAGCGTAAGCGCCTTAGTGATCTCACTAATGAACAATTACCCCGTCTGCCTGCTGGACGCTGTTTTGTGATTACCAGCCGTGCTGAAGTCAGGAAAAAAATGGCCAGTCTGAAAGTTGCTGTATTACTCAACCCTGACCAAAGCAAGGATTATGCGATTTTGTCATGGCAGGAAATAACGGGAGTGGCGTCCTGATGTCCTGGCAGCTGATTGAACATGGTTTATCACGTGCGTGGTATTGGTGGTTGTCTCAGCTTAATGCCGGTCTTCCTAAGCGTTGGCGGTATCAGACAGATATTCGTCATCAACGGCTATGTATTACTGAGAAAAGCCATGACTATCAATTAACGGTCTGGTCTAAGTCAGGTGAAGATATTGAGTGGCAAAGCCATGTCGATGGCGACGATAAGATCGCTTTTCCTAAAAAGTCGAATCCAAACAAAAGCCTGTTATTACTTGATGAGCAGCAGATATTGTCACGCCAACTGTCAGTGCCACGTTCTGCAAAACACAATATTGCCGAGTTGTTGTGGTTTGAAATGGATAAGTACACACCGTTTCAGACAGAGCAGGTGATTTTTGATTGGGTTGAGCTGGAACAACAAGATGATCCTGAGCTGATTTATCTCCGTTTATTTGTGATGCTGCGTGAAGATTTCGAACAGCATCAGCAACGTTTAAACATATTGGGTATTACTATCGACAGGGTGTCCGTTGAAGACAGTCTTTATCGGGATAAGCTCAATTTGTTACGTTCACAGTCTGAAAAAAATGCCTGGTCAGCGTATCTATTGCCAGCCTGTGCTGTAGCCAGCATTTTGTGTGCGCTTTATTTGCCATTGTCATTTTATGAAACAGAGTTAAAGCAGCAGCAACAAAGCCTGAAAGCCATGCGTGCTGATGCGATGAAAGATATGCGAAGGCAACAACATGGTGAGTTCACGCTGACACAATTTCGTGATTTAGAACAAAAACAACGACAACAGCAATGGTTAGTTGTGCTGAATACCTTAAGTGATGTGTTACCAAAAGAGGCATGGGTAAGACGCTTTCAGGTCAGAGATAACATCATCGAAATCCAGGGCGTATCGCCATCAGCAGCGACGCTTCTTTCATTATTGGCACAGACAAAACAATTTACCGATGTGGCATTCAAGGCACCTGTGACTTTTGACCCACAATTAGGTAAAGAGCGTTTTTCCATCACCATGAAGCGTGTTAGTGATGCGAACTGAATTCTCACGTTTTTATCCATTACTGGCCTGGGCTGGTTTAATTTTGTTGATTACCATGCTATGGCTGCTGATTATTTATCCGGCTTTATCTTTACGTCAGCATTATGCCAGTGAGCGAGAACAGCTGACCTTCATGCAACAAAAATTATCACGTCAGTTACAACAGCCCGCTGTGTCGTTGAGTGAAGAGGAGTCTGAACAATTAGGTGATCGTTTTTTATTTCATGGTGATTCGACGGCATTGATGGCGGCACAAATGCAATCATTGGTAGCTAAACATCTCGATGAATTAGACCTGACCAAAATAAGTGCTGAGACCACAGTGGTTGAGCAGGAAAAAGGATTTTCTCACATTCAGCTACGCCTGCAGTTTCAGACGGACATGAAGGGCTTAGTCGCATTTTTATCCCGTATTGAATTACAGCAACCGTTATTACTTATAGATGAACTATCGATTGTTGTTAATGATGACAAGGCTAAGTCCTCATCCACTCAGCTTGAGGTACACACGCTGATGACCGGCTTTTATCAAGTGATGAATGCGGAGCATTCATCATGAGTTGGGCGGCTATCAGTTCATGGGCTGTAATCGTTTTATCGTTAGTGAGCATGATAAGCGAATACAGGTTTGCCCATACTGTTCCTGTAGCCAGTGATGAGCTGTCTAATGGTCTTCAGACACCATCAGAACAGCAGGGAGCAGGCATTGCCTTACCTCAACCTTCTACAACAGCGGCATTGTTAAAACAGTCCATTTTCACTGCTGATCGTTCTGCTGAACTATCTCCTCAAACGGTCGCAGAGCCAACTGAGCACACCCTGTTTTTAAACCATTACCGTCTTTCAGCGGTGGCGATAACGGATAACACATCCATGGTGTTAATGACCGATGATAAAACTAAAAAGGTGAAACGGTTACAGCTCAATGATGAGCTGGATGACTGGACACTGGAAGAAATTACCTCAACTGCGGCCGTGTTTAATAAGGCAGGTCAGCGGCGCCGGGTGATGTTATTCAATGCAAAAACACCGTCCTTAGCGACAACCGTGTCGGCTACAGAGATGTCATCAGAACAGGACAATCCAACGCTTTTACTGCCAGGCGGTCATTTGGATGATGACCCGTATCAATAATGTCACATTCATTTCTTATGATTAACGGTTATGAATTCAATAAATGAGTGCTACAAACACATGATTAGGCTAGCAACAATAGTCGTATCGTTAATTGTGCTGGCTGGGTGTCAGCCACTTACAGCAACCAAACCACAACCCCCAGCCAAACTTGCCGGACAAAGCGGCAATAATCCAGTGGCTTCGGCGCCCATTAGTCAGCATATTACTGCGTCGGAGGATACAAAACCATTTGAAAAAGTAGTGGTTTACGGTAATAACCCAACACAATCATTGACTAGTCAACAGTTTACCTCCAATGCCGAACATAACGACATTACGCTTAATTTTGAAGCGGTATCACTGGCTGATTTTGTCCGCGTTGTATTAGGCGAAATTTTGGCAGTGAATTATTCGATGGATAAAAACTTAAGTGGGCAAGTGACTATTCAGACACCAAACCCCATCGCAAAAGAAGCAGTATTACCTATGCTGGAAAACGTATTGGCAATGAATAATGCACGTTTGATAATAAACCATGACTTTTATCAGGTGGTGGCATCTGATCAGGCATTATCCCGAACATCGGGTAGTTCTCAGTCTGGCTACGGGGTGCATGTGATTCCACTGCGTTATATCAGCGCGCCTGAGATGGCGAAGATTTTAATGCCTTATGCTGGGAAGGATACGGACATCCAAATTGACCAAAAACGTAATCTGATTTTACTACGCGGCAGTCAGCAGGATGTGCAGACATTAACACAAACGATTTCTGTGTTTGATGTGGATTGGCTGGCGGGGATGTCTGTCGGTATTTATCCAATAAAAAATGCTTCAGTGAACGATATTCAGCGTGAGCTGGAAAATATTCTGCTGACATCAGCAGCTGACAATAGTGAAAAGTCGAAAAATGGCCCGGTGCGCTTAATGGCGATTAGTCGTCTGAATAGTATTTTAGCGATCAGTGCAAACCGGTCGTCGCTGTTAAATGTGGAACGTTGGGTTGAGCGCCTGGATATGGCTTCGAATCTGGGTAAGCAACAGCTCTATGTGTATAAAGTCCAGAATGCCAAAGCCCAGCAACTGGCGGATGTGTTGGCTCAGGTGTTTGGTGCCAGTCTTCAACAGGTAACAGATTCTGCGACAGAAAAACAAACACTGGCTCCAGGTGAAACCCAAATCCATCTGGGCTCGACTCAGACAAGCTTAAACAACAATGATGAGATCGTGTCTGCATCTCAAACGAATAAAGCCCGTTTTTTAAATGACGAGGTCGACATTATTGCTGATGATGTTCGGAATGCGTTGGTAATTATGGCCACAGCCAAAGATTACGACATGATTGAACGCACGATCAAACAGCTTGATACGGTGCCAATGCAGGTATTAATTGAAGCCAGCATTATTGAAGTGACCTTATCTGATGAACTGAATTTTGGTGTCGAATGGTTTTTTAAAAATGGCATAGGGAGTAAACAGGGTAACAGTCAATTGGATTTAGGAGATACGGGTATAAATGCCCAGACACCGGGGTTTTCGTTCACGGTAGTTGATAGCTTAAGCAATGTCCGCTTTGCATTGAATACACTCGCAGCGCAATCAAAACTCAATGTTTTATCGTCGCCGTCTTTGATGGTGTTGGATAACCAACCGGCTAAAATCAATGTCGGTGATGAAATTCCTATTCCCACCCGACAATCAGTGAGTAATACTGATGCCACCGCACCAACAGTCAATGAAATTGATTTTCGTAAAACGGGTGTGTCGTTAACCGTATTACCACGCGTCAATAATAGTGGTCTTGTCACCATGGAAATACGGCAGGAAGTCAGTAATGCCGTACAAACAACCACCTCGACGATTGATGCCCCCACCATCCAACAACGTGAAATTGAAAGTGTTGTTGCTATCAATTCTGGTGAAACCATCGTGCTAGGTGGCTTAATTCAGGACAGCAAAACCAATAATGACAGCGGTATACCAGGACTACATAAATTACCGGTTTTAGGGCATTTATTCGGGCAAACCTCAGATGCGGTGAGAAGAACGGAACTATTGGTATTAATCACACCAAGAGTAATTCGAGATCGCACATCGGCGCAGGCGGTAACCGAAGAGTTAAGAAACAAAATGCTGACGATAGAAGAAATCCCGGCGTCCGTGTCAGGGAAAATATAAAACCCACCTTAATCGTGCTCCAGGCCAATATGTGACTCAGTTCACATAATTGTCATCAATGCTTAACTTGGATGTCATCAATAACAATTACGCTGTATCCGTTAGCCAACCAAACACTTTAATTGTCTTATGGGAGAGACACATGTCAAACAAGCTACCTTTATTATTGGGTGCAGCAACTTTAGCATTAAGCGTAACAGCTTATGCTAAACAACCTGTTTTAACTGATTATCAAGTTAACAGTGACTGGTATACAGACGCTGTTGAAAAAATGGATAACAAACCAGCTTATAAAAATGCACACAAAGCAAAAAATGTGATTTTATTTGTCGGTGACGGTATGGGCATTTCTACTATTACAGCTGCCCGTATTTTAGAAGGCCAGTTAAATGGCAAACCAGGTGAAGAAAACCGCCTGACCTTTGAAACCTTTCCATTCACAGGACTGGCAAAAACATACAATGTTGATGCTCAAACACCTGACTCTGCTGGTACGATGACGGCCATGATGAGTGGTGTTAAAACAGATGCCGGCATCATCGGTATTGGTGAAGATGTACAACGTGGCGTGTGCTCGACAATGAGCGGACATGAACTGGTAACTGCTCTTGAGCTGGCTGAAATTGCTGGTAAATCAACGGGTATCGTCACAACAGCACGAATCACTCACGCTACACCTGCTGCGACTTATGCAAAATCAGTGGATCGTGACTGGGAAGACGTTTCAGATATGCCTGCCTCTGTCACACGCCGTGGTTTACCTTGTAAAGATATTGCTAAACAATTGGTGGAATTTGAAAGTAATCTGAAAAATCGTTATCCAACAGCAAAACGTATTAACGGTATCGAAGTTGCGATGGGGGGCGGTCGTCGTCATTTCTTACCAAAAGATCCTGCATTTAACAGCCCGGATGCCGTCAGTTCTACTGAAGGTGACAGAACGGATGGTCGTAATTTAGTAGCAGAATGGCAGACTACTTATCCAACAGGTAAATATGTATACGATAAAGCAGGCTTTGATGCTATCGAGCCAGCTAATACCGATAAAATCTTCGCTTTATTTAATGAATCACATATGCAATATGAAGCTGACCGTGGCAATGATATTGCTGGTGAACCTTCATTATCTGAAATGACAGAAAAAGCCATAAAAGTCCTGAACAAGAACGATCGTGGTTTCTTCTTAATGGTTGAGTCTGGTCGTATTGACCATGCTCATCATGCGGGTAATGCACATGGTGCTTTAAATGAAACTATTGAGTTTGCTCATGCGGTTAAAGCAGCATTAGAAAACACTAACCCTGAAGAAACATTGATTATCGTGACTGCGGATCACAGCCATGTATTTACTATGGCTGGTTATCCAAAACGTGGTAATCCTATCCTGGGTAAAGTTGTCAGCATTGGTTCAGATGAGCCTACATTAGCTGCTGATGGTAAGCCATACACAACTTTGGGGTATACCAACGGTTTAGGATTCCGTGACTTAGGCAATGAAACCGATGCAGATGCGAGCTATAGCGCAGGCCCTGATACTGGTCGTAAAGACTTAACAGCAGTCAATACAGAGCTGTCAGGTTATCACCAGGAAGCATTAGTTCCATTGGGTTCTGAAACACATGCCGGTGAAGATGTGGCGATTTTTGCTACTGGTCCAGGTGCCAATGCGGTGACAGGTGTGAATGAACAAAACTTGATTTATCACATTATGAACCAGGCAGCTCGTTTGGAAGTTAAAGCAGAAAAATCGATTAAGTAACATCAACGCAGAAAAAGAGAGGGGTGGACATGAGTCCGCCCCTTTTTTTCGTTGGCACACATCAACAATTTAAGGTTATAGAGATGAAATATCGTTTATTAGTGAGTCTATTATTAGCATCTCCATTGCTAGTCCAGGCTAATGATAGCTGTTCAATTGATCCTGAGGTGTTAGGTGCTAGTTATCAAATGACCGACAGTGATTCTGATAAAAAAGCGACCATGAAGTTATGGCGTCAACATCAGCGTGTCAGTAATCAATTTACTCAGTCAGGCATTACTGACATGTGGGAACATATGCATAATGGCCAGCTAAGAATGGTCAGGTTTTTTGATACTGAGCAACGTGCTATTGAATATCAGCCAGGCGAAGTGAAATATGCTAATGCGGATAGTCAGTGGCAGCAAGTTCATGAATTAATTACAGATAATCTGAAAAGCAATATGACCTTGGTTTCAAGCTCAGGTGAAGGTTGTGACAAAGTGGAAACCTATCAGTTAACTGAGGGTGATAGCCAACTGCAACTTGAATGGTTACCTGCACTATCCCTAGTAAAAAGCTGGAAAAATGATACTGACGGCCATGTAAAGACATGGCAGTTAACTCAGCTGATTAAAGATGAAAGCGCTGTTAATGCCAGCTTTAAAATGCGTGATGATTATCAGACAACAGATTATGCCGATATTGGTGATAGTGAATCAGATCCGTTTATTGCGAAGATGATTAATCAAGGGTATATCGACCATGGTCCTTCCGGTTTTTATAACAGTGAAGGTGAGGATATCGGTCATCCACATCATCATTGAGTAAAAGTGTAACCCAGTTAAAACCCTGTTTCAGTCTCTGAAACAGGGTTTTTTAATTTAGCGACAGTGCTACCTGACTGATGACAATATAGCGAATCAACTTACCTGCTGTGACTAGCACGATAAACCAGCCTAGATGTATTTTTATGAGTCCTGCCATAACAGTTAATGGATCACCAATGATCGGCAACCAAGCAAAACATAGAGAAATAAGACCATATTTCTTAAATTGATTTTCCGCTTTTCTAATATCGCTTTCTGATATCCGTAACCAATTTTTTATGACTGCAGAGCTGGCCCAATAACCTAAAGCATAATTCACCATTGATCCAAGCACGTTTGCCACGGTGGCTGTGGTGATGAGTAACGCCGGTGAGAGTCCCTTTACTAAGAGTGTGCTCAGAACGAATTCAGAGCTAAGTGGCAGTAGTGTTGCAGATAAAAAGGCTGAGATAAAAAGACCGGCATAACCCAAGCTAACAAAATAATCCATTCAGGTGGTTACTCGATGGCGTGATGGTGGAGAGGTCAAAGTGATATTCTCCTTGGAAATATTGAATCATACATAAAAAAAGGGAGCCGAAGCTCCCTAATATTGAACGACGATTGTCTAGAGATAGGTTATGCTGCAATCGCTTTTTTACGAAAGCCTAAGAAACCTAATAAAACAGGTGCGAATAAGAAAAGTGCTGCTGGAACAGGTACTGCTGAAACTGATAGGCTGTAATTTAAAGCTTTACCCGTTGCGTCATAGATATCCAACACATATGTCAGACCTGCAGTTAATATCGCTGTGAAACTGAAATCACCAGTAATGTTGAAATTTTGAATAGCACCACCTAAAACACCAAATGCAATAGTTGCATTATCAAGATTAGACTCTGGATTAAATGACCATTCAATAACTACTGGTGTTTCGTCATTAGTAAATAAACTGAACGAAGATTCCCATGCGCCATTACCTGTAGTCCCACTTGCTAATACAGTACTGCCACTAGCAAGATCAATTTCCTGACTAGCATTGTTGGTGAAAGCTGAGTCACCTTTTGTTAAGTTAAGTGTTGCTGCATTAGCCGCAACAGAGAAAAATAGTGCTATGACGAATAGCATCGCTTTTTTCATAAAAATTCCCTTATGTTTAGAGTGAAAAAACAAGCAATGCAACCCAGCCATCTTCACTTGGAAGACCTGTAGCTTTCCGACCCCGCCTCACGACGAGTTTGGCTTTGATTAAATGGATGAAAGTGATAAACCACTCAATTGCTCAAGTGGTTAATTATTCATCTGCGGCTAAGTGTATAGAGGCTCTATTACAAGAAAATGTCAGAGTGAGTAATTGATTTAAATAAAATTTCTATCAATTATCTTGAGTAAATTAACGGGCATATTTCCCGTTTTAAACTGGTGTATAGTCTGAAAATAATAATAAAAAAATATATATCAGAGAGGAGAGAGCAATATGGCAAGCGTATTAAAAACAACGCATCATGGGGGCTGTCCACATGATTGTCCTGATACCTGTTCCATGGTGTATGAGGTTGAAAATGGTCAACTGACCTCAGTTAAAGGCAATAAAGAACATCCAATGACGCGAGGTGGTTTGTGCGTCAAACTCAAAGATTACGAAAAGCGTCACTATCATCCGGATCGTTTGCTTCATCCCATGCGACGTACCGGACCCAAGGGAAGTGGGCAGTTTGAACGCATTAGTTGGGATGAAGCACTTGATGAGATCACCAGCCGCTGGAAAGCGATTATCGACGAGTATGGTCCTCATGCCATTTTGCCTTATAGCTATCTGGGTAATCAGGGGCTGGTGCATGGCTTAAATGGCGGCGATGCTTTTTTTAACAAAATGGGCGCAACCGTTTGTGAGCGGACTTTTTGCGGCGAAGGTTCTTGTACAGCCTGGTTGCTGACAGTGGGGCCAACAGCTGGGGTCGACCCTGAGAGTTTTATCCATTCTAAATACATCATCCTCTGGGGATGTAATTCGGTGAGTACCAATGTCCACCATTGGCATATTGTAAAAGATGCCCAGAAGCAGGGCGCCAAAGTCGTCGTTATCGATCCCTATAAATCCAAAACAGCGAAAGAAGCGGATTGGCACATTGCGCCTAAACCCGGCACTGATGGTGCTTTAGCCATGGCCATGATGAATGTGATTATTGAAGAAGGACTTCAGGATCAAGACTATATCGACAACTACACAGTGGGGTTTGAGGCCTTATCTGAAAGAGCCAAAACCAGAACACCAGAATGGGCTGCCTCGATAACGGGTGTGGCTGCGGAAGATATTCGTCAGTTGGCGCGCGAGTTTGCCTCTACCCAACCAGCAGCTATTCGCTTGGGTGTGGCTGTAGAACGTAACTATGGTGGTGGTCAAGCAATTCGTGCCATTACCTGTTTACCTGCATTAACCGGCGCGTGGCGCCATGTTGGTGGCGGTGCATTACAATTTCCTGTCTGGGAGCATCCTTATAAGTTTGATGTGATTTCGCGTCCGGATCTGATTCCGGAAGGCACGCCGGTCGTGAATGCAATACAACTTGGTCGCGCACTAACAGGAGAGTTGGGGCTTGATACACCGATTAAATCGATGATGTGCTGGAATGCCAATCCTGTTACGCAAGCCGCCGAGACTGACAAGATTGTTGAAGGTTTGATGCGAGAAGATCTATTTCTGGTGTCGGCTGAACATTTTCTTTCTGATACCGCATCTTATGCTGATATCGTGCTACCTGCCTCTATGGGCGCAGAGATGGAAGATATGGTGCTGTCATGGGGCCACTTATATCTAACCTATAATGAAAAGTGTGTGGACTCGCCGGGTGAAGCGATACCAAATAATGAGATTTTCAGACGCTTAGCAGCCAGAATGGGCTATAAAGAAGCCAACTTTAGCTGGTCGGATAGTGAGTGTCTTGAGAACTATGTTGATTGGGACTCACCGGCATGTGAAGGCATTGATTTGGCTTATTTACGCCAACATGGCTTTGCTAAATTAAAAGTCGGTACCAAAGATGATCGTGCCCCACATCGCCATGGGAATTTCCCTACACCGAGTGGAAAATGTGAACTGGAAGTGAAAGGGGCTACCAACTTTGTGGCTGGTCCGTTCCGGCAGATGTATGAAGGCTTCCAGCCTGGTGAGTCATTAGATAGCTTGCCAGATTATCTGCCATCAAGAGAGACGCACGAGAGCAATCCGGCATTAGCTGAAAAGTACCCATTGAATATCATTTCGCCCAAAAGCCACGGCTTTCTGAATTCTTGTTACGCCAATATGGACAACAAAATAAAAGGCCAAGGTGAACAGTTTGTCATGATAAGTCCAGTGGATGCCGACCTTCGAAATATTCAAAGTGGTGATGTGGTATCCGTATTTAATGACCGGGGTAAATTTGAAGCACTTGCTCAAATTACAGATGATGTCAGTCCCGGTATCGTCGTGGCGACACTTGGATATTGGCGACAGTTGAACAAAGGCACGGTGAACTGTGTCAGTTCAGCTGAGTTTGTGGATATGGGCCATGCCCCAACATTTACTGACAATTTGGTTGAAGTCAGATTGAGTTAATCTCGACAGCGTGCAAAAAAAGCCCGCTTTCGCGGGCTT
>NZ_DBNG01000017.1:0-35192 GCF_002299105.1 Methylophaga sp. UBA678 | reverse complement strand
AGCCCGCTTTCGCGGGCTTTTTTTATGTTGATGTTTAAGCGGTTTCTTTGTTACCGAAAGGTCTGATGCCCATCAGAATAAGCAAAGACAACATCACGATTACCAGCTGGGCTGACAATCCCTCCCATGTTGAATAAATACCAAGCCAGGACAAGGCAAAATCAACGGGTAATGAAGAAATGCTGATCAAATCAGCTTCCTGTAGGGCGGCCACCGCCTTACCTATTAATACAAATGATAAAGCCAGCATCAGATAGGTACTGAAAGTGAAGAATGTTCTGATAGGTAAGCGTAATGAGTATTTAACAAACACCCAGAATAACAGGCCTAAAATCACTACAGCCGTAACAAAACCTGTGGCGATAGACATGGATTGTGATGCCGCCGATTGGGTAAGTAGTGCTTGATAAAAGAGGACTGTTTCGAACACTTCACGATACACCGCAATGAACGACAGGCCTGCTAATCCCCACAGCGTGCCTTTACTCAAGTGTCGATGAACGTGTTGATTAATATAAGCCTGCCAAGCCGCCGCGTTTGTTTTACTATGCATCCAGAAACCGACATAGAATAGAATCACAGCGGCCATCAAGGCGCCCACACCTTCCATGATTTCACGGCTTGCACCACTGATGCTAATCAGATTTTGGGCTGCCCACCACGTGGCGACACCCGCAATCAGGGCAAAAACCCAGCCAGCATGCACATATTTCACCGCGTCACGACGCTCCGTTTTGACTAGAACAGTGACCAGTGCCAACACAACCAGCATAGCTTCCAGGCCTTCACGCAATAAAATCACTAAACTGGCCGTAAACAGTGTCGAGTCCGATAAGGTATCGGCAGACAACAAATCTTGTGCCTGACTAAGCTGATGATTGGTTTGTTCAAGCAGTGCGGTAATGTCGTCTTGTTTTTCAGACTGAGCCGTTAATTGTCTGAATGCCATCATTGATTTTTCGATGTCTTTACGCAGTTGTGGGTCGTAGGCATCCAAGGCATTTTCTGCCAGTTCAAAACCATCAAGGTAGGCACTGACAGCTAGCGCTTGTGCCGCTTTATAGTCCCCTGATAGATAACTTGTATGTGCCGCTTTCAGTTGTTGTTTGGCCATGGCAAGTGGATCATTTGATGCAAATAACGGCTCAGGATGTGAGCGAAGCTGAGCTACTGTGTCATCGTCAAGCGTGGGGTATTTATTGAGTAATGTCTGGGGACTATTACTGACAAAATCCTGAATAGTCATGGCAGTGGGGACTGTTGCCATACCAGTGTGATCCTGAAAGGCCAAGCTACCTGCATAAAAGGCCAGTGACCAACGCTGTTTCTCATCAAGGTGAGACAGCGCCACCATAGCCGTGCCCTCAATACCATTGGTGATGGCATCGTATAAACCGATAAGTGAACGATTCATGGCACGATCTCTGTCAGTGAAGTTTGTCGGTGTGGGGTCCAAAGAGGCCGCTAATGTGCCATCTCCCTGACCCATTGCACCATGACAGGCACTGCAGTTTTGCTGATAAAGCTGTTTTACTTGTTGAATGGGCAGTAATTCGCTGGGCAAAGAGACGTCCGGTGAGAGCTTAATCAAGATATTCCGAAGATCCACTGTGATGGCATGAATGACATCAGGGTTTTGTTTATTAGTAACGGCTTGTTGTAATTTAAGCGCCGCTTCAAGCGCGTGTTGGCCGTTATCGAGTTGTCGGGTTTTTTCCACTGCAAGCGCAGAAAACTCCGTCATCTCGCTGTACTCAGCTTCGTTGATCACCTCACCATTGGCCACAGCAGCACTGTAATCTGCTCCGACATACTCAGCTATCTGCATGAGTTGTCGCGTATCACTCTGTGCATCGTTTGCATGTGCGGCATGAATAAATGACAACATCATCATCAAACTGATAATGAGGCCTGTGGTTATACGACGGTCAAATCTAAACACGTTTTTATTGGCTCCAGCGAGGGTGGTTGTATCAATCATTTATCTTGAGTGCAGTTCTAAATGAGAATCGTACGCAGTATAAACCTTAGTGCTGATTAGCGAGTAAATGATTTTTTTAGATACAGGTCTCAGTGAGAAGTTCTCGACCCAGCTAACTTTTAGATGATTAACCGCTGAAGGCTGTATTTTTAGGAGTTTATGTTATTGGGTGAGAGTGATAATCTTGCAGTTTGTGACGATTTGATGACAAAACAATGACGAATGTAATTCAACTGGAATCTCTTGATAAAGCCCCCGTACAAACGGTTCCATTTCCCTATTTCAAGGTAGAACAATCTATTTATCCTGAACAGGTGCAAGCCATCATCAAGAGCTTTCCTGATATCTCAGATGGCGGTAGCTACAATATCGATGATGTTGATTTACAAGAACCTTTTAAATCGTTAATTACCTCTATTGATACCCCGGAATTTCGGCGAATCATTTGTGACAAGTTTGATGTGCAGGTTATGGATTTGCCGATGATGATTACCCTCAGAGGGTATTCCAGACAAAAAGATGGACGCATCCATACCGATTCTAAAACCAAAGTGGCCACCATCCTTATCTACCTTAACGAAGCTTGGCAAGCTGATACAGGTAAACTGAGAATCTTACGAAATGGTCACGATATGAATGACTATGTGGATGAAGTCACGCCTGGTCCAGGTAGTCTTGTGGCTTTTAAAGTGACCGATAACTGCTGGCATGGCTATCCGGCATTTGAGGGCAAGCGTCAGTCCATACAGATTAACTTCCTGACTAGTACAGCCGCTGGCAATAAACATCGCTTTTTTCATCGTTTAAGTGCCAAGCTTAAACGACTCATTTCAGGTCGAAAATCCATTTAAATTTGATTGGTTATGTCTCAGTCGAATACACAGAGAATCTGCAATTAACCCAAGCTAATCTTTATTGACACAGTGTGATGCTATAGTATCAATGGTAAGACGATATCTGCGTTTACATACACAACAAAGGGAGAAGCAGGTTTTATGGCTGACGGGGTTGAGCAGATTTATATCGCACTAATTAGTGTGCATGGGCTCATACGGGCTGATAATCTCGAACTGGGCAGAGATGCCGATACAGGAGGACAAACGCTCTATGTTCTGGAACTCGCTCAAGCACTGTCTGAACTTCCCAATGTCTGTCAGGTAGATCTGGTTACACGCCGTGTGTTAGATAGCCATGTTGATGCTGAATACGCGGAACCCATTGAGAAGGTAAATGATAAATTCAGGATCGTGCGTATAGAAGCCGGTCCTGATGAATATATCTATAAAGAACATTTATGGGAGCATTTGGACGGGTTTGCAGACAACCTGGCGGATTTTTTCAGAAAACAAGACCATGTCCCTGATCTGATTCATAGTCATTATGCTGACGCGGGCCTGGTGGGATCTCATGTGGCTAATCTGCTAGGCATTCCACTTGTCCATACAGGCCATTCTTTAGGGAGGGTCAAACGAAGAAGGTTATTGGCCAGTGGTTTAACGACTGAACAAATTGAGTCACTTTACAATATGACTCGGCGTATAGAGGCAGAGGAGATTACTTTAGCAACCGCCGAACGTGTCATTACCAGTACTCACCAGGAAATCGAAGAACAATACGAAATTTATGATCATTATCAACCTGATCAGATGCGTGTCATTCCTCCTGGTACAAATATTAAGCAGTTCAAACCGCCAGAAGGTAATGAACTTGAAAGTGAGTTGTTTCAGAAGCTGACGCACCAACTTACAGACCCACATAAACCCATTATCCTGGCACTGTCACGACCGGATAAGCGAAAAAATATCACCGTGCTTATTGAAGCGTATGGTGAGTCAGAAAGGCTACAACAACTGGCAAACTTAGTGATTATTGCTGGTAACCGTGATGATATTGATGATCTGGAAGCAGGGGCTCAGGAAGTGTTTCATGAGCTTTTTGTGGCCATTGATCGATACGATTTATATGGCAAAGTGGTCATGCCTAAGCACCACAAGCGTGAGCAAGTCCCTCTGATGTATCGTATTGCTGCGGCATCAGGTGGGGTGTTTGTAAACCCGGCGCTGACAGAGCCTTTTGGTCTGACTCTGATCGAGGCCGCAGCCTCGGGCGTACCAATTGTGGCGACGGAAGATGGTGGGCCAAGAGATATTATTGGTAACTGTCATAATGGGATTTTAATTGATCCACTCGAATCATCGACTATCACAGACGCACTATTGAAATTATTAACAGACAATGATGTGTGGGATGATTATTCAAGCAAAGGTCTGGAAGGGGTAGCGAAGTGTTATTCATGGCAAGCACACGCTAAACGGTATATCGATTTGGTGACACCACTTGCTCAACGTGCTGAGTTACTTCAACGTAAGCCGCTTGAGCGAACCAGTCATGTCTATGCTGAACAGGCTATTTTCACCGATTTGGATTTGAACCTTATCGGCGACGATGTGTCGTTACATAAATTGATTAACCTGATTCGGGAAAACCGCAAGACCACAAAATTTGCCATTGCGACTGGCCGGCGTTTGGACGTTGCCCTTAGAATGATGAAAAAACATCAGATTCCTGAACCTGATATTTTAATCACCAGTTCTGGCACTGAGATCTACTATGCACCTAAGCTAACGCCAGATACGTCCTGGGCTCAACATATTGATTATCACTGGACGCCCCATAAAGTACGACTGTTGCTCGATGGGTATCCTGGATTAGAAAAGCAGCCAAAGTCAGAACAGAGTCGATTTAAACTGAGTTATTACATCGATCCTGAACAGGTAGATGTTGAAGATATAAAACGACTGTTACATCAGGAGGAACAATCGGTTCATGTTCAGCTGGCTTTTGGACAATATTTAGACATATTACCGATTAGAGCATCAAAGGGGATGGCTCTGCGCTATGTTGCCGACCATTGGCAAATACCACTTGAACATATTTTTGTCGCCGGCGGTTCCGGTGCCGATGAAGATATGATGCGGGGCAACACGCTCGCTGCGGTAGTGGCAAACAGACATAATGAGGAGTTATCACAATTGATTGATACTGACCGTATTTATTTCGCAGACAAACCATTTGCTGCAGGCATTTTGGAATCACTCGAACATTACCAGTTCTTTGATCATGTCAAAACGAAGAAAGCATCATCATGAGCCAAGCTAAAGTTTTACTCTGCACGGATATGGATAGAACCATCATTCCTAATGGCTTTCAGCCAGAGCCAGCTGATGCACGTAAACAGTTTTCCGACTTTTGTGAACGTGATGAGGTCAAGCTAGCATATGTCACAGGTCGTCATGTATCACTGGTGAAACGGGCGATTAAAAACTATGCCTTACCCGTTCCTGATTTTGCGATTACCGATGTTGGTACCAAGATATACCAGATAGGTAAAGGCAGTTGGCAACAAATGGCGGACTGGGAAGCTGAGATTGATAAAGACTGGAATGGCAAAACCCATGCTCAGCTGAAACACATTTTACGACCCATTAAAGAATTGCGTTTACAGGAAAGCAGCAAGCAAAACACCCATAAACTGAGTTACTACCTGCCACTGTATTTAGATAAAGATACAATTATTGCCCGTGTTGAAGCCTTTTTGAAAGATGCTAATGTCGCTGCCAGTATTCTCTGGAGCGTCGATGAACCTAAAAATATCGGCCTGTTGGATGTCTTACCTGAGCATGCAACTAAGCTCCATGCCATTGAGTTTTTACAACGCAAACTAGACTATCAATTGGATGAAGTGATTTTTGCTGGTGATAGTGGTAATGACCTGCCTGTTCTAACCAGTCAAATTCCCTCGGTTCTGGTCGATAATGCCAGCGCGGAAATAAAGCAGGCTGCAGTAGAGTTATCCAAACATAATGGTCATGCCGAAGCCTTATTCCTGGCGAAAAGTCATCGAGATAATGAAGGTAATTATGCTGCAGGGGTATTACAGGGCGTGGCGCACTTTGCACCGCATTTTGTTATGCAAACCAATAAAGAGGCATCATCATGACATCATCATCAAATCTAACGCTTTTTGGTGAAGCCTTATTTGATTGTTTTCCTACCGGAGAAAATGTTCTTGGTGGTGCTCCCTTTAATGTGGCCTGGCATCTGCACGCCTTAGGTGATTCTCCTGTTTTTATCAGCCGGGTAGGTAATGATGACTTAGGCAAAACCATCTTATCGGAGATGGATAGCTGGGGCATGAATACACAAGCTATACAAATTGACGACCAGCACCAGACAGGGCGCGTTGATATCACCATAAAAGATGATGAGCCAAGCTACACATTTGCTGAAGATAGTGCCTGGGACTTTATTGAGTTAGGTGAGTCAGCCAGTCAGGCTTTATCCGGATTTTTTTACCATGGCACATTAGTCGCTCGACATGAGACCTCGTATAAAACATTGGAAAAACTGACGGAAAACCCATCACTGGACATTTTTGTTGATGTGAATTTACGGTCTCCCTGGTGGCAGAAAGAGGTGGTCTACCATTGGCTGGAGCAGGCTCGCTGGGTAAAACTCAATGAGAGTGAGCTATATGAGCTCGGTTTTCAATCTGCTGATTTGTATCAGGACATGACACGAATGCATACGCACTTTCACCTTGATCAGTTGATTGTGACACGTGGAGAAAAAGGCGCTATCGTGAGAGATACAGATGGTGAGTTTCATGAAGTCGCACCTACTCAACATGAACAGGTTATCGATACCGTCGGTGCTGGCGATGCATTTACTGCCATGTATATTCACGGTCTTTTAGCGGACTGGTCAATTGAAACGACATTAGAAAAAGCACAAGCTTTCGCTTGTCGGGTGGTGACGCAACGCGGTGCCATCAGTAAAAATCCAGATTTTTACAAATAACGCTTATTCAGAATAATTCAAACAAGGTTAAGCATGTACGAACAGCAAGCCCATACATTGTTAAACGATATCCTCAATGAAATTGAAGCGGGCATTTCAAAGCAGGATTTACGCTATTTCTACACACGGTTGGGCGCAAATTTTTATGCTATACACTCCTTATTTGAGCGCTTATACGGTCATCGAGATGACTTCAAGGAGCAGTCTCAGAAACTGGTTGAAACAATGGCGTGGCAGTATATTCGCCGTCCAGAAGATCTTCGTCAGAAAGATATTGAGCGTGAAGCAGACCATAACTGGTTTCTAAGTCAGAACTGGGTAGGTATGGCGTTATACAGTCAGGGCTTTGCTGGCAACCTGCAAGGCATGAAAGACCATCTGAATTACTTTCAGGATCTTGGCGTCAATTTAGTACACATCATGCCAATCATGCAGTGCCCAAAAGGCAGCAGTGATGGTGGCTATGCCGTGAGCGACTTTCGAAAAATAGATGAGCGTGCCGGTAGTCTGCAAGACTTGAATCAACTCGCACGCAGCATGCATGACAGAGATATTTTACTGACCATGGATGTGGTGCTGAATCATACTTCCGATGAGCATGAGTGGGCGCAAAAAGCACGTGAGGGTGATCCTAAGTTTCAGGATTATTACTACACGTTTGAAAATCGTAATGTCCCAGATATGTTCGAGCAGAGCATGCCTGAAGTGTTTCCAGAAACGTCACCCGGTAATTTTACCTGGGATGAGGATATGCAGCGTTGGGTCATGACGGTGTTTAATAGTTATCAGTGGGATCTTAACTATTCTAATCCTGCTGTCTTTATCGAAATGCTTGATGTGATCCTGTTTTGGGCCAATCAGGGCGCCGATATTCTGCGTTTGGATGCGGTTGCTTTTTTATGGAAGAAAATTGGCAGTACTTGTCAAAACGAACGTGAAGCTCACTTGATTTTGCAATTGCTGAAAGATTGCTGCCAAGTGGTAGCGCCTGGCGTTTTATATATTGCTGAAGCGATTGTCGCACCGGTTGAAGTCACCAAGTACTTTGGTGAAGATGCGGTAATTGCTAAAGAGTGTGAAATCGCCTACAACGCCACTTATATGGCTTTGATGTGGGATGCCGTAGCCACAAAAAATACCAAGCTACTCAATCAAGGCATCAAGAGCTTGCCTGTGAAATTAGAGCGAGCAACCTGGCTGAATTATATCCGATGTCATGATGATATCGGTTTGGGCTTTGATGATCGTGATATTGAACTGGTTGGTTACCAACCAGCACAACATCGGAAGTTTCTGATTGATTATTACATGGGGCGTTTTGACCATTCTCACGCCAGAGGTTTGCCGTTCGGTGAAAATGAAAAAACAGGTGATGCTCGTATTTCTGGTTCTTTAGCCTCTCTGGTCGGCTTGGAATACGCCTTGGAAATTGGCGATCCTGAGGCAATCGAAGATTCAATCAAGATCATTTTACTCTTGCATAGTTTGATTATGTCCTTTGGTGGGATTCCTCTTCTATACTATGGTGATGAAGTGGGTACCACTAACGATGTTTCTTACCTTGAGGATCCATACAAGAAAGGGGATTCACGCTGGGTACATCGGCCTGTTATTGACTGGAATAAAGCAGATTTACGTAATCAGCCTGGCCATCCTCAATATGAAATATTTACCGCCTTAAAACGGATGATCTCAGTACGTAAAGAAATTGATGTGTTCGCCGATTTCAATAATCGTGAACTCATTGATGTAGGTAATGAGCATCTGTTTGTCTTCGAGCGTTATTGCATTCAGCAGCAACATCAACGTGTTCTGGTGGTTGCCAATTTCAATGATAAACCTCAGCATTTAAATTTAAGCGAATTAGGTAGCTGGGGAAATCCGCAAAATGGCCAACTTTATGACTTATTCAGTGGTCAGCGTCCAGATTTATTCAAAAATGCCTTAGTCATACCGGCCTTTAGTTTTTATTGGTTGCAAGAAAGCTGATTGTCCATTTTTGTTCTACTAACTTCACATAATATCGACATCCAACCCTCTAGTTTCAGAATGGAAACTGTTTCTAGGAGAAGACATGTATAAAACAGGTTTGTATTGGTTTAATCATGATCTTCGTGTTCATGACAACACGGCACTTCTTGAAGCCAGTTTGAACTGTGAACAACTGATCTGTTTATTTTGTTTTGACTCAGCCTGGTTCAAACAAACGGGGCTTAATGCCAAGCCCATGGGCTTAATACGCCGACAATTTATCGAACAATGTTTGCATGACTTAGCTAAAGAGCTCAAAAACAGGGGGCAACGACTGATTGTGATGACAACCGATCCAGTCTCAGCTATCTCTGTTTTGATAAAAAATCATGAGATTGATGTCGTCTATCGTAGTCATCATGTTGGGGTATTTGAAACAAGACAGTGGCATCACCTTCGAGCTGATTTCCCACGCATCGCGTTTCATTCTATCTGGACTCATACCTTATTTCGTCCTGAACAGTTGCCTTTTGGCTTAAACCATTTGCCGACGACATTTACAGAATTCAAACAAGCTTGTGAAACCATTGCTATTGATAAACCGGTAGCGATGCCCCAACAATTAGCACCCCCTGTTGATACTGTGACAGGGTTGAAACGAACAGCAGAGAATGTGCTGGATTCACATAAAGGTTTCAATGGTGGAGAAAAAGCAGCGCTTCAGCATTTAGACGACTACTTTTCCTCTGAGTTACCTCAACACTATAAAACGGTTCGAAATGAATTAGATGGTTGGGATAATTCCACGAAAATGTCTGCCTGGCTGGCCAGTGGTGCATTATCACCTCGCAAACTGATAGACAGATTACAGCGTTATGAAAAAGACAATGTCGCCAATGAATCTACCTATTGGATTTATTATGAGCTGTTATGGCGTGAATATTTCCAGTGGTATGCACAGCGTTATCAGCACAAACTCTTCAGACCGGAAGGCATAAATAAACAACGCGTATCGTGTTGTTTTTATCCTGAGCGTTATCAGAAATGGTGTCATGGTAATACCCCTTATCCCATCGTTAATGCCTGTATGAAACAACTTAATCAAACAGGATATATGTCTAATCGTGGTCGTCAGATTGTCGCCAGCTGTTTGGTCAATGAACTACAACTGGACTGGCGGTTTGGTGCGGCCTATTTTGAGCAACAGTTAGTTGATTATGATGTCGCCTCTAACTGGGGCAATTGGCAATATATTGCTGGAGTAGGCGCTGATCCGCGTGGGGGACGTCATTTTAATCTGGAAAAACAAACGGCGACCTATGATCCTGAGCATCACTTCATTCGACAATGGCATGGCGAGGCCAATCAGTACCCACTTGATTCGGTTGATGCAGCGGATTGGCCCATCATGCCAAATAAAGATGAATAAGTGATCGTGTCTGAGTATTGAGATCCGCTAAAAAGCATTGCATACTCAAATCATTGCTCTCATACAGTGGAGGCCATTGTTATGACTAAAGCAATTTTGTTTGATATTAGTGGGGTATTACATACTGACAATCAGCCTATCAGTGGCGCGGTTGATCTCATTAAGCGACTGAGGGGTCTGGGCATTCCGATGCGTTTTGTGACCAATACCTCACGTGCTACCTGCCAGTCAGTCTTGAACGAACTCAAACAGATGGGATTTGATATCAAGTCTGATGAAGTCTTTACAGCGCCCCTAGCTATTAAGCGCCTGTGTCAGACGAAGGGGTATCGACCATTTTGTCTTATTCATCCCGACTTAACACCAGAGTTCAGTGACTTAGAACAGTCTCAACCTAATGCGGTGATTGTCACTGATGCAGCGTATTTATTTAGTTATGACAATCTAAACAAAGCCTTTTCATTAATTATGAATGGCGCACCGTTACTGGGGATTGGACGCAACCGATTTTTTAAAAGTGAAGGTCAATTGCAACTGGATGCAGGGCCATTCATTCAAGCTCTGGAATACGCCAGCCATGTGGAAGCTCAGATTATTGGCAAACCGGCATCCAGTTTTTTTCATGAGGCTCTTACATCGTTAGGTATGGCTGCCAGTGATGTTCTGATGATAGGTGATGATGTGGCCTCAGATGTCATTGGTGCGATTGATGCCGGTCTTCATGCATGTCTGGTGCGCACAGGTAAGTTTCTACCGGAAGACGAAGCTGAGGCTAGCGCCGCCAACGCCATGATTGCTGACTCGGTAGTGGAGGCAGTCAATCAGGCATTTGATTTGGATTTTTAGATGAGTTTCGCCCAAAGATCATATTCATCGGCTTCTTCAAATTCGACGTCGACGATATCTCCAACCTTAAGATGCGTGGCGCCATCAATGAATACCTGACCATCAATTTCAGGCGCATCTGCTTCACTACGGCCCACCGCGCCTTCTTCAACGACTTCATCAATGATGACGCGGCCTTTGCGGCCCACTTTCAATTGTAATCTCGCTGCACTGATTTCTGCTTGGTGCGCCATAAAGCGGTCAAGACGTTCTTGCTTAACCGCTTCAGGAATTTGAGCTGGTAAGTCATTGGCTGTGGCACCCTCTACCGGGGAGTAGGCAAAAGCGCCCACACGATCAAGTTGTGCCTCAGTAAGAAAATCGAGTAACTCTTGGAATTCTTCTTCGGTTTCGCCAGGAAAACCAACGATAAATGTGCTGCGTAAGGTGATATCGGGACAAACTGCTCGCCAGGCACGAATACGTTCCAAGTTATTTTGTGAAGAAGCTGGTCGTTTCATCAGCTTGAGAATACGTGGGCTGGCATGCTGAAATGGGATATCCAGATAAGGCAGAATTTTTCCTTCCGCCATTAATGGCACAACGTCATCGACATGTGGGTAGGGATAGACATAATGCATTCTTACCCAAATTCCCAGCTCACCCAGGGCTTCGGCAAGGTCGTAAAAACGTGTTGCATGTTCACGACCGTTCCAATCGTGTGCTTCATATTTCATGTCCACACCATAGGCACTGGTATCTTGAGAAATGACGAGAAGCTCTTTAACGCCCGCATCAGCGAGTCGTTTTGCTTCAGTCATCACATGATGAATTGGACGACTGACTAGATCCCCACGCATAGAAGGGATAATGCAGAAGGTACAACGGTGATTACAGCCTTCAGATATTTTTAGATAAGCATAATGGCGGGGTGTGAGTTTGATGCCTTCTGGTGGAACCAGGCTAAGGAAAGGATCATGTTGTGGAGGCAAGTGTTTGTGGACGGCACTGACGACTTCTTCGAGCGCGTGAGCCCCAGTAATCTCCAGAACTTGTGGATGCTGTTCACGGATAGTATTGTCACGGCTCCCCAAACAACCGGTGACAATGACTTTGCCATTTTTAGCGATGGCTTCACCAATACTACCGAGAGATTCTTCAACAGCCGAATCTATAAAACCACATGTATTTACCACCACTAAGTCAGCATCATCATAACTTGGGGTAATGTTATAACCCTCTGAACGTAACTTGGTAATGATACGTTCACTATCAACGAGGGCTTTTGGACAACCAAGACTGACAAAACCAACTTGAGGTGCTTTCATATGACTTACCAATTATCATAAAGCCTATATTTTAAATAAAACTTGTTGATATGGCTTGTGTCCTATTAAATATTTTTACGGTCTAAAAACAACAATACCTTGCGAACTAAAAAGCTTATGCATTAATTTGTTGTTAACATTTAAGTTAGAACCGTGAGCTGCCGATACCAGTAAATGCAATACTTATTTACCATTCACTTTCATCAGGGTGAAGCACAATGAAAAAAAATCTGCCGGTAACGGATAAAGAAATTACCTTCGACAACCCATTGATTTCCACAACCGATCTCAAAGGCATCATAACGAGCTTTAACAAAGAGTTTGAGTACGTTAGTGGTTTTTCTGCTGATGAATTGATGCATGTAAATCATAACGTTATTCGTCATCCCGATATGCCACCAGCCGCATTTGCTGATCTCTGGTCTACCGTAAAATCAGGTAAACACTGGATGGGTATGGTTAAAAACCGCACAAAGACGGGCGATTTTTACTGGGTGGATGCTTACGTCACCCCCATCTTTGATGGCGATAAAGTGATAGGTTATGAGTCCGTTCGTAGTAAACCCAAAAAACAAGAAGTGAAGCGGGCAGAACAGCTTTATAAACAAATCAACGAAGGGAAAAAACCTAAACTCGGTAATGTCTTCACCCGGCTTTCTTTAAAAAGTAAAACGACCTTATCAGTAGTGCTGAGTGCCGTTGTGGCCAGCGTATTGAATCAAGTCAGCGTCATTCAGCAATTGCCCTATTACCTGCCAGTGCTTATCGCTGTGTTGGGTGGACTGGCGACGTATCTTCTGCTCAAGAACTGGATTTTTGCATCACTCGATAGAGCGATTAAAGAAGCCAATGATGAGGTCAACAACCCACTGATGGGCATGGTCTACACTGGTGCGGATGATGAGGTGGCTCAACTTGTTCTGGTCAATAAACTACTTCATGCCAGATTGAATACAATATTAGTCAGAATGAAAGATTCGGCTGGGAATATTGATAAGTCGGCTGGCGATACCTATCAGTCTCAACAGTCCATTATGGAATCAATTAATTCTCAGGCCTCACAAACTGAGCAGGTGGCGACCGCCATGACAGAAATGTCTTCCACGATTCAAGAGGTGGCACGCAATGCTAGCTTGGCTTCCCAGTCTGCGAATCATGTTGATGAGTTAACGCAACAAAGTATGGCTAAATCTGAAACAGCAGTAAAAGGCTTAACCAGCCTAGATAAAGCCTTTGATACTATCAGTGACTATATTAAAACACTGGAATCTGACTCCAGTGCAATTAATCCTATTGTAGATGTGATTAGTAACATTGCTGAACAAACGAATCTGCTGGCGTTAAACGCCGCGATTGAGGCCGCCAGAGCCGGTGACCATGGTAGAGGCTTTGCTGTTGTTGCTGATGAGGTACGTTCATTGGCGACCCGAACCCAGGAATCGACCCAAGAAATTTCGAACCTGATTTCTAAACTGGATGGTTCTGTCGTCAAAGTGGTCAAGGGTATGGAAACGACTAAAGATACTGCCTCCTCAAGCCGTCAGGATATTCAGGGTTCTATTGACTCTGTGAGCTCTATTAAAGAAAGTGTGGAGAAACTTAATGAACTCAACACCTTGATTGCGACTGCGGTTGAAGAGCAGAGCGCGGTGAGTGAAGACATTAATCAGAATGTGGTCAGAATCAGTTCAGATGCTGAAATGGTGGTGAATAATGCCAACAAGGTGAATGTGCATGCTGAAAATCTGGCTCAGGAGTCACAAAATCTACTGAATATGATTACCCGGTTTTCATCTCGCTAAAAAGTTCATGTGAGTCTTGATTGCACCATTACGGTGAGCATGAAATCATGGGTGTGCCATTATGGTGCAGCTTGATAGTTCGAGATAGACTTAGCATAAATAGCTAAGTTAATGATCACACATTAATTATTCTGATAGTCATAAAACTGGCATGGTATCTGCGTTATCAGCGCTAAGTGCTGAGGTGGTTTACCAACTACTGTCGACGAAATAAGGTTTCTAGGGTTCCGATCAACGATGATGTCTGGACCGAGAGTAACCGACCTTCACAGTGAAGGTTACACGGAGGGATAAAAGCCCGGGAGATTGTTTTTTGTAAAACATCTCTTGCACCGTGTTTCTAACTTAACTGTGAGGTAACTTCATGAAGTTCTCCAATCTTCGTATTATCAGCTTCTTGCTGCTTTCTTTTTCTCTCCTGGTCATTCCCTTTTCAGCGAATGCTGAACAAAAAGATAAATTCAGTATTGCCTGGACAATTTATGCCGGATGGATGCCGTGGGACTATGCGGCAAATGCCGGTATCGTCAAAAAATGGGCCGATAAATACGGCATTGAAATTGATGTAGTGCAAATCAATGACTACGTAGAATCCATCAACCAATATACGGCTGGTCAGTTTGATGGCTGCACTATGACGAATATGGATGCCCTGACTATTCCAGCTGCGGGCGGTGTCGATTCGACAGCGTTAATCCTGGGTGACTTTTCTAACGGTAATGATGGCATTGTTCTTAAAGGCAATGATAAAAGCTTAAAAGACATTGAAGGTCAAAATGTTAATCTCGTTGAACTCTCTGTTTCACATTATTTATTAGCACGAGCACTGGATACCATTGGTCTGAGCGAGCGTGACGTCAGAGTTGTGAATACATCAGATGCTGACTTAGTCGGTGTGTTTAACGCGGATGATGTGACGTCAACCGTTACCTGGAACCCGCTGTTATCGGAAGTGGCATCTATGCCAAACACCAGTAAAGTGTTTGATTCCTCGCAAATTCCGGGTGAAATCATTGATGTGTTATTGGTTAACACTCAAACGCTGAATGATAACCCTGCTTTTGGTAAAGCATTAACCGGCGCTTGGTATGAAATCATGGCGCGTATGGCGGCTGAAGATACTGATGCTTTGAGTTTTATGGCAAAAGCATCGGGTACCGATCTGGAAGGATATAAAGCACAACTGGCGGCGACCAATATGTTTTATGAAGCAAAAGAGGCAGTCGCTTTTGCTGAAAGCAAGCAATTACCTGAAACCATGAAATATGTCAGTGAGTTTTCATTTGAACATGGGCTGTTAGGTGAAGGTGCAATGGATGCTGGTTTTATTGGTATCGCTTACCCAGATGGCACCGTGGTTGGTAATTCGGCTAATGTAAAACTGCGTTTTGATTCGTCTTTCATGTCTATGGCAGCTGACGGTTCTCTGTAACCGTCATCAGTCCGAGAATCATTATGAAACGACTTATCAATCAGCAGCCCAGTAAAGCCGGTAAATGGTTATTAGGTGCTTTACCTTTTATCCTGATTTTACTGGTCTATCTGGTCGCATCGAATGAACGCCTGGCGGTGAACCCAAACGACAAGCTGATGCCTTCATTTGAAGCATTCGGTCATGCGATTCACACTATGGCGTTTGAGCCGAGCAAGCGTACCGGTGATTATCTTCTGTGGGCTGATACGCTGGCCAGTTTGCAACGGCTTGGGATTGGTGTGGGTATCAGTGCACTTATCAGTCTGATTGTCGGTATTCTTATTGGCATCATTCCTTTACTTCGTGCGGGTTTTGCACCAGTGGTGACCGTTATATCACTGGTACCGCCATTAGCCATTCTACCTATCCTGTTTATTATCTTTGGTTTAGGTGAAGTCGCTAAAATTACTTTAATCGTACTGGGTATCACGCCTTTTCTGATTCGTGATGTGCAGCTACGTGTTATGGCCTTACCTGAAGAACTCATCATCAAGGCACAAACCCTAGGCGCCTCAACCTGGCAATTGATTGTGCGGGTAGTGCTGCCTCAGGTCTTACCAAAGTTGATTGATGCTGTGCGTTTGAGCCTGGGTGCGGCTTGGCTGTTTCTCATTGCCGCAGAAGCCATCTCGGCAACAGAAGGGCTTGGTTATCGTATTTTCTTAGTCAGACGTTATCTGGCGATGGATGTGATTTTGCCCTATGTATTGTGGATTACCTTATTGGCCTTTCTGACTGATTATCTATTACGTCGTTTGTCCTTATATGCCTTCCCATGGCAGCAATCAGAGGGAGGGGCTAAATGAACAATATTGAACTGAAAAAGTTATGGAAAGAGTACGGCGATAATGTGGTGCTCGAAAATATCAACCTGACAGTGAAAGCAGGGGAGTTTATAACGCTGGTGGGCGCTTCAGGCTGTGGTAAAACCACCTTTCTGAAAATGCTGCTGGGCACAGAGAAACCCTCTCGAGGAGAATTATTACTGGATGGTGATCCCATTCGTGATGAGCCCGATGCTAACCGTGGCATCGTCTTCCAGCGTTACTCTGTTTTTCCACACTTGAACGTAATTGAAAATGTCATGTTGGGTGTGGAATTTGGTCAATCAAAATTATTGGGTAGATGTTTTGGCAGCAAGCGTCGACAGGTCCGTGCCCAAGCTCAGGAAATGTTAGAACTTGTCGGGCTTGGTCATGTCGCCAATCAATATCCCACTTCTTTATCTGGCGGTATGCAGCAACGCTTAGCGATTGCCCAGGCCTTAATCAAACAACCGAAAGTGTTATTGCTGGATGAACCATTTGGGGCGCTTGACCCTGGTATTCGTTCAGACATGCATGCCTTGATTTTAGATATCTGGCAAAAAACCGGTATCACCATTTTCATGATTACCCATGATTTAACCGAAGGGTTTTATTTGGGCACTCGCTTATTGGTGTTCGATAAACACCGTCAAGACCCAGATAACCCAAATCGATATGGGGCATCCATTACTTTTGATATTCCCGTCGGTGACACAAGGAAATCCACTTTGGATGACATCTCAAACACAATGAAACAAAAGCAGGAAACAGTATGAGCGAGAAACAAAACGATCTGATTTATGAGGATACATTGCCTGGTGGCACGCATTGGTCAATGTTAGTCAGAAAGGGCACAACACTGCGTCTGATTGATAAAGAGGGCGGTGCGAATGTCGGTATGCTCTTCTACAACCCGATGAGTAAGCTGGAGCGTTACAACGCGCCAGACACCTTGAAATGTCAACATACATTCAAGCTGACGAAAGGCCATTGTTTGTACTCAGATATGGGACATGTATTTTGCTCTATCATCGATGACAGCGTTGGTTGGCACGATACTGTAGGCGGAAACCTTTCCACTGAGAAAATGAAAAACCGTTGGGCTGATAGAAGTTATCAGGAAGCGGGCAATGACTGGACCTTAAGTGGCGAACATGCATTTTTGGTGGAGTTAGCCAAATACGGCATGAATCGTCGTGATATGGCGGCCAATCTGAATTTGTTCAGTCAGGTCAAAACCGATGCTGATGGCAATATGCAGTTTGTTGAAAACAATAGTAAAGCCGGTGACTTCATCGATTTACGTTTTGAGATGGATACGCTGGTTATCTTCCATACTTGCCCACACCCGATGAATACCGCTGAAGCCTACCCCAAACATCCCGTTATCTATCAGTTAAGAGAATCTGCACCAGTGACTGAAGATGACGAATGCGTGAATCACTGTGCAGAGAATCAGCGTGGTTTTGAGAATAACCGTATCTACCATCAATGCGGTCATCATCATTAATTAGGGAAGGATATTGTTGTGATTAAAGAAAGTAATTTAAACCCTGAACAAGCCAGCTATCGTGATGAAGTGTTAGCAGGCGATTATTGGATGCATGAGCTCAAAGCCGGCGAAACGCTGCGAATTGTTGATTCACATGGTAATCAGGCCGCTGATACTTTGTTTTACAGTTTAGCGGACCCCAGTGAGCGCTACAGTGCGATTGATACCCTTCGTGAGCAAGGTAATGTCTACCTCACTGCAGGCACAACATTGTTGTCAAATCTTGGCCGTCCCATGTTAGAGATCACTGCCGACACCTGCGGACGCCACGATACGCTGGGCGGTGCTTGTGCAACAGAGTCCAACACTGTGCGTTATTCGCTGGAGAAAAAAACCATGCACGCCTGCCGAGATAGCTGGATGCTGGCGGTAGCCGAAAACGAGCACTTTGGTGTCAGCAAACGCGATATCACTCATAACATTAACTTTTTTATGAATGTGCCTGTGACTGAAGACGGCCATTTGACCTTTGCAGATGGTATTTCTGAAGCAGGTAAGTATGTGGAAATGACAGCAAAAATGGATGTGATTGTGTTGATCTCCAACTGTCCCCAATTAAATAACCCATGTAATGCTTATAACCCGACACCGGTTGAAGTGGTGATCTGGGGATAATACGGATTATGTTTCGGGACGACCTGAAACAGCGCTTTATTAGCTGGGACGACCCAGATAGGAATACCCATCATGTTTAAGAAAGTTTTAATTGCTAACCGGGGCGCCATCGCCACACGGATTACTCGCACTTTGCATGCGATGAATGTTCAGGCAGTCGCTATATATGCCGAAGCTGATCGAGACTCATTGCATGTCAGTGCTGCAGATGAAAGCTACTCACTTGGCGAAGGCCGTGCCAGTGAGACTTATCTTAATCAACAACGCATTATTGAGATTGCCAAACAGTCTGGTGCTGAAGCGATTCACCCCGGTTATGGTTTTCTGAGTGAAAACCCCGGATTCGCTCGTTTATGTGAACAAAACAATATTGTTTTTCTCGGCCCCACTGCAGAACAGATGGAGTCGTTTGGCCTGAAGCACAGTGCCCGGGCATTGGCAGAAGAGAACGATGTGCCTTTATTACCAGGCACAGGCTTATTAACCTCTTTAGAAGATGCCGTAACCCAAGCCAATGATGTCGGCTATCCCGTCATGCTCAAATCTACTGCTGGTGGCGGTGGTATCGGTATGAACCGTTGTGATGATGAAGCTTCATTACGTCAGGCGTTTAACTCAGTTAAAAACCTCAGTGCTAATAACTTTTCCAATGATGGGGTATTTCTTGAGAAATTTATTACTCGTGCCCGTCATATCGAAGTGCAGGTGATTGGTGACGGGGAAGGGCATGTGCTGGCTCTCGGGGATCGAGACTGTTCCAGTCAACGCCGTAACCAGAAAGTGATTGAAGAAGCGCCAGCACCTAATATTCCTGATGATGTGCGTGCTGAGATGCAGGAAGTCGCCGTCAGACTGATGTCTGCCATTCATTATCGCAGTGCCGGTACCGTGGAATTTGTCTACGACGCCGATAATCAACAGTTTTACTTCCTGGAAGTAAACACCCGGTTGCAAGTTGAGCATGGGGTCACGGAAGAAGTCTACGGCGTCGATCTGGTTCGCTGGATGGTCGAGGTCGGTGCGAAAGAGTCTCAATTACCTGCTACAGCACCTCAACCTAAAGGCCATGCGATTCAGGTGAGATTGTATGCTGAAGATCCGCATAAACAGTTTCAGCCGTCTTCAGGTTTACTGACAGAAGTCATCTGGCCAAAGAGTGAGGCCATTCGTGTTGATTATTGGGTGAAAGCCGGTATCGAAGTCTCTCCTTTTTATGACCCGATGTTAGCCAAAATTATCAGCCATGCTGATAACCGTGAGTCAGCTCATACAAAACTACTGGCAGCCCTGGATGAGTTACAGGTTTACGGTATTGAGACCAATGCCGATTATGTCGGTCAGATTTTACAAGATGATGCATTCTTAAACGCGGCGGTCACCACGCGTTATTTAGATAGTTTTGTCTATCAGCCTTCGACGATCAATGTCCTGTCACCAGGCACTATGACAACGATTCAGGATTATCCTGCACGTGTTGGTTATTGGGATATCGGTGTACCGCCGTCTGGGCCATTTGACAGTCTGTCATTCCGTTTAGGTAATCGTTTATTAGGTAATGATGAGTCCTGTGCGGGTCTGGAAATCACTTTGTCTGGGCCTGAACTAAGCTTTAACGTAGCGACCAGTATTGTGGTGACTGGCGCTGAACTGAGTATTGAGTTAAATGGTGAAAAACAATCACCATGGCAAGTTATTTCAGTACAAGCCGGTGATAAGCTGAAATTAGGTCAGGTAAAAGGCACGGGTGCTAGAGCGTATCTATTAGTGGCTGGTGGTATTCAATGTCCGGAATATTTAGGTTCACGTTCTACGTTCACTTTAGGTCAGTTTGGTGGACATGTCGGTCGTACCTTAAAAACAGGGGATGTATTACATATTCTGCCTGAACAGCAAGTCGCTGATAATGCTGTGATGGCAGCTGCTTTACAGCCTGAAATTGAGCATCATTGGGATATTCATGTGGTGTACGGGCCACATGGTGCACCCGACTTTTTCACTGATAATGATATCGAGATGTTTTTTTCCACAGACTGGAAAATTCATTACAACTCCAGTCGTACCGGCGTGCGTTTGATTGGGCCAAGACCAGAATGGGCAAGAACCGATGGCGGCGAAGCTGGTCTGCATCCTTCTAATATTCACGATAATGCCTACGCTGTTGGGTCTATCGACTTTACTGGGGATATGCCGATTATTCTTGGGCCAGATGGACCCTCTTTGGGTGGTTTTGTTTGTCCGGCAACCGTAATTACCGCTGATTTATGGAAAGTGGGCCAGTTAAAAGCAGGAGATACCGTTCGCTTTATACCTGTATCGATTGAAACAGCCAATGCCTTAGAGCGTGCACAAAATCAGGCGATTGATGGTTTAAGTCAACAATCAATATCCGTAGAGCCTGCCGTTATTGATACGCCTGTGCATGCCATTAGCAAAGATGCTTCATCAGGGATGGATATCACCTACAGACTGGCAGGGGATCACTATCTCTTAGTCGAATTTGGTGAGCAAACCTTAGATATCAATCTGCGGTTTAAAGTACATGCCTTAATGTTGTGGTTACAGGAACAGGCGGTGACGGGCATTTTAGAGCTGACGCCAGGTATCCGTTCGCTGCAGGTGCACTATGACAGTATGGTGTTATCTCTTGATGACTTAATGACTGTATTAAAACAGGCAGAGAAAGATATCCAGCATGTGGATGACTTAGATTTACCCACGCGTATTGTGCATATTCCTATTTCCTGGGATGACGAAGCTTGCCGTTTAGCCAGCGAAAAATATATGCAATCGGTCAGAGAAAATGCCCCATGGTGTCCTGACAACATTGAGTTTATTCGCCGTATCAATGGTCTTGATTCAGTAGATGATGTGAAGAAGATCGTGTTTGATGCCAGCTATCTGGTGATGGGACTGGGCGATGTGTATCTCGGTGCCCCAGTAGCGACGCCAATGGATCCACGACACCGTCTGGTAACGACAAAATACAATCCAGCCAGAACCTGGACCGCAGAAAACTCAGTGGGAATTGGTGGCTCGTATCTTTGTGTGTATGGCATGGAAGGGCCGGGTGGTTATCAGTTTATCGGACGTACTCTGCAAATGTGGAATCGTTACGAAACAACCAAAGAATTTACCAAGCCCTGGTTATTACGTTTCTTTGATCAAATTCAGTTTTATGAAGTCAGCCATGATGAGTTAATGCAGATTCGTCGTGACTTTATTCATGGTAACTATGAACTCAAGATTGAAGAAACACGCTTCAATTTAAAAGACTACAACGCCTTTATTGAACAACATCAAGATGAAATTGATACGTTCACCAGCATGCGTCAGAAAGCCTTTAATGAAGAATTAGAACGTTGGAAACGTGATGGTTTATTGCATTTTGATAGTGGTGATCAACAAGCCGACGTGGATGAAGCTTTATTGCCTCTGGCAGACAATGCGATATCAGTGGATAGCCCATTGAATTGCAGTATCTGGAAAATCGAAGTGGAAGAGGGGCAAGACGTGAAAGAAGGCGACACCTTGATGATTTTAGAAGCGATGAAAATGGAAATTCTGGTGACAGCACCGCAGGCAGGTAAAGTGACTTCACTTTCCAGAAAAGCAGGATCACAAGTAGGTATGGGTGACCGCTTATTAGTACTGGAGGTTGAATAATGTCACAACAAAATATGACCATTACAGCATTACAACAGGCGTATCAGACTGGTGATTTATCGCCAAAACAAGTGATTGAGAATGCCTTAGAGCGTTGTCAGCAATACCTTGATCACAATATCTGGATCGAGTTATTCAGTCTGGAACAACTTCAGCCTTATCTGGATGCTTTGGAAAACAGCAGCATTGAAGACAAACCGCTATTTGGGATTCCCTTTGCTATCAAAGATAATATCGAATTAGCTGGGTTCCCTGTTACGGCTGGCTGTGAAGCCTACGCTTATACGCCCGATAAATCGGCCTTTGTTGTGCAGCAATTGATTGATGCTGGAGCGATTCCCCTAGGTAAAACCAATCTGGATCAGTTTGCTACAGGGCTGGTAGGCGTACGTTCACCTGAAAAATGGGGGCCATGCCATAACAGTTTTGACAAAGACTATATTTCTGGTGGCTCCAGTTCAGGTTCTGCTGTTGCTGTGGCATTAGGTTTAGTCAGCTTTTCATTAGGTACAGATACCGCTGGGTCAGGACGTGTGCCAGCCGCCTTTAATAATCTGATTGGTTTAAAACCAACCCGAGGTTTATTGAGTACCGATGGTGTCGTACCAGCCTGTCGTAGCTTGGATTGTGTATCTATTTTCAGCTTGACTACGGATGATGCCAATACCGTATTTAATGTCGCCGCTGAGTTTGATGCCAATGATGCCTTTGCCAGACCCAATCTGGATATCAATAAAGGTAATTACGGTCAGTTAGCCGAGAGTACGTTTAGTTTCGCTGTGCCAAAATCTGATCAGCTGAATTTTTTTGGTGATGCAGAATATGCTGAGCAATTTGAACAAGCGGTAAAACATCTGGAAAGTCTGGGTGGTGAAAAGTATATTATCGATTTTGAATCATTCTTTACTGCGGCCAGACTGCTTTATGAAGGCCCTTGGGTGGCAGAACGTCGTGTGGCAACAGAAGGCGTTGACAGACAAGCTATGCTGCAAGTCATTCAGGATATTTTAGCGACACAGGAAGATGCCCGAGCAGATGACTTATTTAAAGCGGAATATAAGTTACAGGCCTGCCGACAGCAGGTAAGAGACGTGTTGCAAAGCTATGATTTTATTCTGACGCCAACAGCTGGCACCACCTATACCATTGAACAGGTACTGGCTGACCCGATAAAACTTAATAGTAATCTGGGGCATTATACTAACTTTATGAACCTGCTTGATTGCAGTGCGATAGCGGTACCGACAGGATTTATTTCATCAGGTTTACCGTTTGGGGTGACTTTGTTTTCACGTGCTTTTAGTGATGCCCGATTATTAAGTTATGCCAATTTGATGCAGCAATCATTACGGTTGCCTTTAGGTGCGATAGATGTTGCTTGTCCAGATTCAACAGCAGCTATCTCAGGCTGTGGTGATCGTATCACTGTCGCTGTGTGTGGAGCGCATTTACAAGGACAACCACTCAATTATCAATTGACAGAGCGGGGTGGCGTATTTTTAGAGAAAACGGTAACAGCTAACACCTATAAGCTTTATGCCTTAGCGGGTGGTCCGCCCAAAAGACCTGGACTGGTTCGTGATGAAAATGGGGCAGAAATTGAGATTGAACTCTGGTCTTTACCCACAGCAACGTTAGGCTCTTTTCTGGCAGGCATTGCAGCCCCATTAGGTTTGGGCAAGCTTGAAGTAAAAGATGGACGCTGGGTTACAGGGTTTATCTGTGAGTCTTATGGCCTTGAGCAGGCGACCGACATTACATCTTTCAGATCTTGGCGTAAGTATTTGCTGAATAAATAAGCGATATAAAAAAGCCGTCATTGATGACGGCTTTTTCAGATAACTAACAGTTGCCTTTTTTTGCTTGGCCAGGCGGGCAGAAATGCCCCTGATGGTTTTCATGATGACGTTTGTCATGATGTTCGCTGTGACCTTCTTCATCAGTGTTAACGGCGACACCAGTGGCTGCACCTACAGCACCACCAATCATTGCGCCTTCGCGACCACCCACCTCATTACCCACAGCAGCGCCTATAGCACCACCGATGCCACCACCTACTGCTGCATCGACTGTGGAGCTATCAGCATGAGCAGCAAATGCTGTCATCAACAATGGAATGATCAGGAATTTTATTTTCATATTGTTATTCATCCTCTTTACAAATAACTAGTGCACAACATAACTAAATATAAAAAGGATGGCAATTATTCGCTAGGCTGATCAATTTACAGCAACGCGGTTATCTGGTGTTTTTATACCGGCTTTACCTCGTAATAAAGTCGATGTGGCAGATACAATATAGGCATCTAAACGATGCTCCAGTTTCTCTGTGTCAACAGCGTCATGAAGCGTGTTTGCAGAAGCTTTTGGTAATAACTCATAGTTATATAACGTTGCATTGTTGTCTGTTGATTTAACCAGCACTTTATTATCATCAATGATAGCTGTGGTTGGATCTGAGCCTGATGGTTTAATGACAGCAAATCCGGCGTCATTAATATTTAATAAATCACGGCCCCAGCAGTTATAAGTGGTATCTCCACCCATTAAACCCGCGACTGTCGGTGCAATATCGACTTGAGCGCCGACCGTTGAGTTAGTGTGACCATATTTTCTGACAACATCTGGACCAATCACTAACAGCGGCACATGAAATTTAAGCATATCAATATCGGTGACTTGATTGGGCGTGCTAAAACCATGATCACCCACTAAAACAAAGAGTGTGTTATCGAAATAATTTGATTTGGCTACTTTTTTGAAAAACTGACCTAATGCCCAGTCGGCATATCGCATTGCCGTTAAATGTTCATTCAACTCACCGTGACCAGTCACTTTTGCAATAGGCAGCTGGGTAGGTAAGGCATATGGGGTATGATTGGATAAAGTCTGTAAAAAGGCAAAAAATGGCTTGTCTTTAGGCATTTTTTGTAACTCTTCGGTAGCCCGGTCGAACATATCCTGATCAGATACGCCCCAGGTAGGATCTGAGAAAACAGGATTCACAAAATCATGTCTGCCAATAAAATGCTGCATACCCTGGGCACCAAAAAAGCCTTTTTGATTATCCCAGGCAAAGTCACCGTTATAGATGTACATACTTTGATAACCTCTGTCGGCTGTCATTTGTATCAAACCGGAAAAATGGTTACTGCCTTCAGGCTGTTGCATTAAATACTCATAGTGAGGCAAGTTAGGAAAGCACGCTAATGAAGTAAACATACCTTGGTGAGTGTGTGTGCCGTTTGAGAAAAAGCGATTGAATAACAGGCCTTGTTTGGCGAGTTTGTCGAATTCTGGTGTGATGCCTTCATCATGACCTAAAGCACCGACATATTCACCGCTGAAGCTTTCCATCAGAATGAACACAACATTTAATGGTTTTTGGGTTAAACCCACACGTGCATGATAACTACGTAATACTGGTGAGTACTCGGGGTCTATAAGTTGATCAGATGGCGTTAGAATCATTTCCTCGACAGTACTGTCGGCATCAGCTAATGGCATTTTCTTGAGCCATTTATTATCACCTTTTTTGGTACCGATAACGGCTTTAGCTAATGTATAAACCCCGTTTAAGCCCAAATGATTGGCAAAAAGATAATTACTCTGGAAGGCATCACCCCAACGCAGTGGTGGTCCCTGACGTAATGTGCCTCGTGCGGCCACGACTGATATTAACAATACGACGAGAAATGCCGTCATTCTGAGGCTGTATCGAGTTTTATCAGTGGACTTGGCTTGGTTAATCCGGCTGTTTACAGTAAAGATACAAAATAATGCCGTGATCATTAGACCGATAATGATGAGGTAAGTGACGACAGGAAACCCATACCAAATCATGCTTAATACTGTTGCCGGATCTTCCTTCATATATTCAAAAACCAGGCTGTTCAGCCGTGTATGAAACTCATGATAAAAGTCGAGCTCAACGATAGCGAGAAAGATCATCACGCTGGAAACGAAGGTAAGCCAGACTGTATAGGCTTTACGGTTGCTTAAACCTTTTCTAAACAGTAAGCCAATTATTAATGGCAGCAGCGCATAAACAGTGACAATCAAATCAAAGCGAAGCCCGGTAAGAAAAGCATGAATAAGATCATGACTGGGAATGCTGGCTGTCAGATCATTGTTTCGCCATAAGAGAACGCCTCTTAGTAGCGTCTGTAACAGCATTAAAATGAATGCCGAACTAAAAATAAAATAAAGATCAAAGAATAAGTTGTTTTTATATTTTGACATGGAACATCCGAGCGTTATTGATTGCTCCAGCCTCACTTGAGAGTGGATTAGTCATATAAAGTAGGACGTCAGTCTGAATTGTTTTTATTAACAGATGCTTAAGACAGATACATGATGAGTGATATTGCTCATTAGGCAGAAACTAAGACACGATGAGCTAAAAGTGCTTCATTATTTGGAAATCAGGCCGATATAATTCCTGGTAATGCTATGAAATTTTCATATCAGGCTAAATTCAGACGATTTGTAGATACATGAGGTTGAAATGCAGTTTATTAAGAATCTTCCTATTGGGAAAAAGATTTTCAGTGTGGTGGTTATTCTTGGGCTAACGCAGCTGCTGATTTCAGCCTTTGCTATTTTTAAAATGAATGACATTTCAAGCGAATTTTCTGTCATCTATCAAATGTCGTTACCGCTTGAGAAGAATGTGGCTGAAGCCCGCCAGCTCCAGCTAAAGAAGGCCTCTGAACTACAAACACTAATGATTGATGCCAAATCTGGTGCCAGAAGAAAAGTTATCAAAGAGCATTTTGCCAAGATCGAAGCTATCACGCTGCAAACTAATCAGGCTATGCAGGATATTGTGGCCATTCTTAATGCATCCAAAGACAAAGCGTTAGATGCTGATCTTCAGGCTGATGTGGCGAGTTTGGAAGAAAATACGGCTAAAGTTGTTGAACAGCAAGCCAATTACCAGAAGTATGTCGATAGTGCGATTCAAATCATCAAGCGCGGTGGCAGTATGTCAGGTGGTGGTTATCTCTCAAAAGACGAACAAGCTCAGTTAGTGGCTATTGAAGCGAAGCTGTTTGAAAGCTTACAAGCCATGCAAGCCAGTATTGATAACATTACCAATCGTTCGGTCACTAATGTCAAGGATCTGCAAAGTTCGAGTTTACTCAGCCTGATTGCGATGGCGGTGGTATCTTTGGTTGTTGGTATCTTCATTTCCAAAATTATTATCAGCAATATCGTTACCCCCATTAAAGGTGTCATGAGCGTGCTGACGACGATGGCTCAGGATAATGATTTAACAAAACGCATGAATTTTGCCAGTAAAGATGAAGTCGGTGCGATGGGCAATGCCTTCAATAGCTTTGTCGAAAAATTACAAAAACTGGTCATGGGCATCACTGACGCTTCTGAACAATTATCGACAGCAGCCGAAGAAACGTCGGTAGTCAGTCGTTCAACTAATCAGAATATTGCACAACAGAAAAATGAAACAACGCATGTCGCATCAGCGATTACACAAATGACAGCGACCGTTCAGGAAGTGGCGAATAGTGCTGAAAAAGCCTCAGCGGCCGCAATCAAAGGCGATAAAGACTCAGAGTCTGGAAGACAAGTTGTCGAAGAAATCGTCGCTTCGATTAACAATCTTGCGGACGAAATTAACTCATCTACATCGGTCATCAGAACATTAAAGTCTGATAGTGAAAACATTGGGACTGTACTGGATGTAATCAAAAATATTGCTGAACAAACCAATTTACTGGCGTTAAATGCGGCCATCGAAGCAGCCCGGGCCGGTGATCAGGGACGGGGGTTTGCTGTTGTGGCTGATGAAGTGCGCTCATTAGCCCAAAAAACCCAGGACTCAACAAAAGAAATTGAAGATCTGATTCTCACTCTCCAACAAGGTTCGGATAATGCTGTGAGCTCAATGGAGTTGAATAAGACCAGTATTGAGGGCTTAGTCGCTAAGGCTGTGAATGCAACTAACTCACTGAAGGAAATAACAAATTCTGTCAGTTCGATAACTGAGATGAATACACTGATCGCCACGGCCGCCGAGCAACAAAGTCATGTTGTGAATGAAATTAATAACAATGTTCTCAACATTCAACAGGTATCAGAAAATACGGCCGAAGGTTCAGAGCAGGTATCACAAGCTAGTCAGGAAATTGCTCAGCTAAGTGAAAGACTCACTAATATGGTGAGACAATTTAAAGTGTCTTAAGCTGATGATCAGATAGATGAGTCTGGCTTATCTCTGATTGGAGTGACTGTTTCGCTAACGTGTTTCTATCTTCTATTCGTTTAAGTACTCATAGTCGGTAGCGATGTTTTATCTTGTTATAAAACGAATTCTTACTGGCTCATTCTGTGTTGAGGCTTTTATCTATTGCTGAGCGATGACAACATATTCTAAGATCTGATTTTCAACTGGGATATCTCAATGTCATTTGTTTTCATTTCACTGTTTGTTGTTATATTAGTTGCCGTTTTGCTTCTTTCGCTGATGAAGAAGGATAATAAACAGATTGAAAAAATGAAGGTTTATCCCTATCTGAAGCGCCCATCTTTGTATACGCCCACAGAGAGAGCGTTTAAACACAAACTTCAGCTTGCTGTAAATGAGCAATATGACATTGCTTCTAAAGTCCGTCTCTCTGATTTATTGACGTTGAAACACACCAAATCTAAGTCAGCCAGCCAAAAAGCAAGCCAATATATTCAGTTGATGTATGTGGATTTTGTTCTCAGTGATGCAGAGACGTCAGAGATTTTATGTGCAATTAAACTGAATAATAGCTCTGATGCTCAGCCTGATAAGCAGTACAATGCCTTTATCGATAATGCCTTGAGGGCAGCCAAAATACCTTTATTACACTTTTCTTCTGCAGAAAATGTTGAGCCACAACTGATTGCAGACAAAGTCAAAAAAGCGATTCATCCCGAGTTTGCAATCCATGAGTCATATGCCATCAAAGCTGATGATATAAAAATTCTTATCAACCCTGATAACTAATTTCATCCCGATTTTCGTTAAGTGGCTAAACAGGATTTTCTTTAGCCAAAGAGCAAACGGCTAATCCTCAATGATTCACGCAAAACAAGCCCTCATGGCTTGTTAATCTTAACCTTTAGCCGACGTAAACTTATCTCTTGGCATATATTCAAAAACGTCGGAATAACAATTCGTTTCTTTCAATCCTTTCGGTTCAAGTCTATCGATTGTGCCATAGACCATTTGCGGCGAACCACAGAGATAAGCTTGAACATCATTCAGCTTGTCAAAGTCTTCCTGAATCACTTGATAAAGATAACCAAAGCGAACCGGCCAGTCTGGATCAGCCACCTCTAATACTGGTGTGAAGCTTAGGTTTCTATACTGATTGGACCAATGCTCAAACGTATCCAGCAGGTAAAATTCATTCGCTTGTCTATTGGACCAATAGATATGCACGTTTGCATCAGGCTGTTGTTTAATGATTTCTTCGGTAATTGATTTAACTTTAGCAATGCCTGAGCCTGCTGCAATTAATAGATGAGGTAATGCTAGATCTGTTTTCAGGTATGCGTTTCCCATTGCTAAAGTGACCTTCACTCTCTCATTATTCTCATACAAGGATGACAGTGTTTTTAAGATCTTATTGGCGAACTCACTGCCGTTCTGAATAAAAAGTTGTAAGCGGCGTGGACGAGAGGAATCAATATTGTTTGCAATCGTGTAAGACAGTGATTGTGGTGTACCGTCACCATTCACGTCTAATTCCAATGCTAAGTGCTGACCTGCTGCGTACTCTAACTCAGCCCCTTCAGGCGCTTCTAATTCTATCTCAAAGGTTGTTGCCGTTAATGCATTTAGCTTTTTAACTTGGCAAAAGTACTCAACGACCGGATAGGTCCGAGTATTGGCAGCATCATTCATTCAATAAATCCATCAGTACATGTTTAATCATATTCATAGTCTAAATGACTTAAACAATGAATAAAAATGGTATATTTTCACATACCAATTAATTTTACTCATGAAGCTTATGATCGAACGTACCCATCTAAAAATTGTGCATGCTGTTGAAGAACATGGCTCGCTTACATCAGCCGCTAAAGCTTTATGTGTCACACAATCAGCGCTCAGTCATACCATGCGAAAACTGGAAGATAACCTGGGTACTGAAATCTGGTTGCGAGAAGGACGAAGCTTGCGTTTAACACAAGCAGGTCGTTATTTACTCCATATTGCTAACAGAGTGCTGCCTCTACTTAATTACGCAGAAGATAAGCTTAAGCAGATTGCTCATGGCGAGCGTGGGACCTTAAGAATAGGGATGGAATGCCATCCATGTTATCAATGGTTATTGAAAGTGGTTTCTCCATTTTTAGATTCCTGGCCAGATGTTGATGTGGATGTGAAGCAGAAATTTCAATTTGGTGGGGTGGGGGCGCTGCTTGATTATGAAATCGATCTATTAGTCACGCCCGATCCCTTATATAAAAAAGGGCTGAGTTTCACTCCTGTTTTTGATTATGAGCAAGTGCTTGTTGTACCTCGGCAGCATCCATTAGCAGAGCGCGATTATGCTCGGGCAGAAGATTTATCTGATGAGGTATTACTGACCTATCCGGTAGCCACGAATAGACTCGATATTTATACACATTTTCTTAACCCGGCAGAGGTCGTTCCTAAACAGCATAAAACCAGTGAGACAACTGAAATTATGCTGCAAATGGTGGCATCTGGACGCGGTGTGGCTGCCTTGCCTCGCTGGTTAGCAGAAGAATACTGTCTCAAACTACCGCTTGCTGTGGTGCGTTTGAGTAAAGCTGGTATAGCGAAACAAATCTATTTGGGCACGCGTGAGAGTGATGAGGATATTGCCTACCTCAAAGCGTTTATAGAGCTAGCGCGTAGTTATAATCATCCTATGGGCTTGATAAACCACTGAGGTTGACACAGCGTCCAGTCAAAACCGGTTGATAATCAGCTTTTATTGTATTGCTGATATAGATGCTATGAAGTTGATGGTGACAGAGAGACTATCAGGGTTGACTGTCATTGAGACACAAATTGTCACGCTCAACAACACGGGTAAATAAACATCATAGCCTCATCGAAAAGTCTGGCTTCTCTATTGGCTGTAATAGTGATTTTTCTTCCTCGTGACAGCCGCAGGCTTATTATCTCAGCACGCTATTTAGTGTCTCCACCATCTGACTGTCCACAACATTGTCCTTTCATACGTGCGCTTTAGATTCGTTTTCCACTAAGATGGATGGAATTGAGAGAATAAATGTCATGTCTCTTCGGCAACATTTGCGGTCTGTGTTTTATCCATAAACCCTCGATAATCAGTTCTGTTCATCTAAATCATGAATTTAATTAATCGATATATGAAATAATATCAATTTTATTCATGTGTAAGTCCATGTATAACTTCTCTTACCGCTGAAAGCACAAGTGATTTTGTAAGACCTAATTGAAGCTGGAAACAACTATTAGGCATAAGCAGCGATCAGCGTATGAAATGAATCAAGATGATATTGCATTTAACAGGACACGAATCACGATGAATACAGACTTTGAGTATACGATTAAGCGCATTCGTTTCGACGAGAATTATCAGCCTTCTGATAACACACGGATCACGACCAACTTCGCTAATTTAGCGAGAGGAGAGAGACGTCGGGAGAATTTGCGTAATGCTTTAAGAATGGTAGACAGTCGTTTCAATGCCTTAGCGAATTGGGATAATCCTAGAGGGGAACGTTATGCTGTCGAGCTTGAAATCATTTCGGTCGACATTGATATTGAAGGCAATGGACAACACTTTCCATCTATTGAAATGTTGAAGACCTATATTCTTGATAAAAAAACAAACAAGCGTATCGAAGGCATCGTCGGCAATAATTTTTCATCCTATGTACGAGATTATGATTTTAGTGTGTTACTGCAGGAACATAATAAAGGACGGTCTCAATTCACCATTCCGGATAGATTTGGTGAGCTTCATGGCAAGTTGTTTAAATATTTTGTGTGCTCAGATACTTACAAAGCGAATTTTAATAAACCGCCAGTGATTTGCCTGAGCGTGTCTGATAATAAAACCTACGAGCGCACTGAAAATCAACACCCCATCCTAGGAGTCGAGTACAACGCTAATGAATCGTCTCTCACAGAAAAATATTTCGAAAAAATGGGCTTTAAAGTTCGCTACTTTATGCCTCCAAATAGTGTGGCGCCATTGGCATTCTACTTTTTCGGCGATTTACTCACGGATTACACCAACCTTGAGCTTATCGCCACGATCAGCACCATGGAAACATTTCAGAAAATCTACCGACCAGAGATTTATAACGCCAATGCCGTGGCGGGTAATCTCTACAAGCCTAATCTGAGACATGCTGATCACTCAATTACACAAATTGTGTATGACCGAGAAGAACGCAGTCAGTTAGCTGTTAAACAAGGCAAATTTGCAGAAGAGCATTTCATCAAACCATATCAGGCCGTGCTGCAGAAATGGTTTGAGAATTACGCTTCCTAGTCTACTTACAATATAGAAATTATGATTATGAAAAAACTATTACCCACATCAACAGCTGGTAGTTTGCCGAAACCATCTTGGCTGGCAGAACCTGAAAAGCTCTGGTCTCCTTGGAAATTAGAAGGTGATGCATTAGCCCATGGTAAACACGATGCTTTAAAACTGTCACTACACGAACAACAACGTGCTGGTATTGATATCGTCAGTGATGGTGAACAATCACGCCAACACTTTGTGACCACATTTATTGAACATCTTGATGGGGTCGACTTCGATAAGCGTGAAACAGTCAAGATCCGTGACCGTTATGATGCCAGTGTTCCAACGGTTGTGGGAGCGGTAAGCCGACAAAAACCTGTTTTTGTCGAAGATGCCAGATTTCTGCGTGAACAAACAGATCAGCCAATTAAATGGGCGCTGCCTGGTCCTATGACCATGATTGATACTTTATACGATGGTCATTACAAAAGCCGGGAAAAGCTGGCCTGGGAATTTGCCAAAATTTTGAATCAAGAAGCAAAAGAACTCGAGGCAGCCGGAGTCGATATTATCCAGTTTGATGAGCCGGCTTTTAACGTGTTTTTTGATGAGGTGAATGATTGGGGAATGGCAACCCTAGAAAGAGCTGTAGAAGGACTCACTTGTGAAACAGCTGTTCATATTTGTTATGGCTATGGCATCAAAGCCAACACTGATTGGAAAAAAACATTAGGTTCAGAATGGCGACAATATGAAGCGATCTTTCCCAAGCTACAACAGTCCAGTCTTGATATGATTTCTCTGGAATGTCACAACTCACATGTGCCGATGGAGCTCATCGAACTGATTCGAGGTAAGAAGATTATGGTGGGTGCCATCGATGTGGCGAGCAGCAGCATAGAGACGGCAGATGAGGTGGCGAATACCCTGCGACAAGCACTTCAATTTGTGGATGCCGAAAACCTTTACCCTTGTACGAACTGTGGTATGGCCCCTTTGCCACGTGACTTGGCGCTTGGCAAGCTGAAGGCATTGAGTGCTGGAGCAGACATCATCAGAAATGAACTGTCGTCTTAAACGTAAATGTAAAACCCATGAGGCCATATCAGTCTCATGGTGTGATTACGAGTGTTTTATCGCATAGAGAAGTAAACGAGAGTGCTTGAATTCATAACAACAAATATCACCACATTTTTGGCGCTGATGGCGACGGGCATATTCGCTGGCGTGCTGGCAGGATTACTGGGAGTAGGGGGCGGCATTGTCATTGTGCCCGTGCTGTTTTTCCTGTTTCAAAGCTTTGGTGTCTCGCCAGATTCTGCCATGGTCATTGCAACAGCCACTTCCCTGGCCACAATAGTGCCAACATCACTCAGCTCGATTTATTCACACAGTAAGAAAGGTAATGTCGATTTCGCTCTTTTAAAGCGCTGGGCTGTGTTTATTCTTGTTGGTGTTTTAATAGGAAGTTGGTTGGTGACACGTGTTGATGGAGTGTGGCTGACAGCATTATTCGGCATTATTGCGACCTTATCAGCATTGAATATGTTGATAAGGACAAATAAATCTGCTTTATTTCAGCAATTACCCGACAAGCTGGGTCAATCAGTGATGGGCTCGGCTATTGGCTTTTTTAGCTCTATGGTCGGTATCGGCGGTGGCACACTCTCTGTGCCATTACTGACTTTATATAACTATCCCGCACACAAGGCTGTGGGTACTGCAGCAGCCATAGGTTTAATTATCTCCTTACCTGGCGCTCTTACCATGTTGTTTATCGGGAGCACACCATTAGATGCCCCTGCAGGCACATTTGGCTTAGTGAATATCATCGGCTTTGTATGTATTGTGCCGTTAACGGTGTTATTTGCTCCGGTTGGCGCTACCCTGGCAGCCAAATTAAATGCTCGAAATCTCAAGAAAGTGTTTGCAGTTGTATTGCTGATAACCGGGCTACGTATGTTAGTTCAAGTATTTATGTAAACAGCTGACAGTAGCTTTTAAGATGAGTACATACTAGGAAGCATCCTTTCGGTCCCGAATATCTGCAACGATTTACTGAACGCGTCATATCAGTATAAATAGACTCTTATTTATATAAGAATGAGAGCAGCCAACAATTTTTTCCATATCTTCTTAATTGGATGACAAAACGGATGCTGTAATAAAGCATCAATTGAGAAATATCGCAGACGTTGATTGTTTAACTGGAAAATATAAGCAACTTTGTGAGTCTAGTTTTTAACTACCTTATAAGTAGCTTATATTAGGAGAGGCAGGGAGAAGGGGTAGAGGTTTAACGACAAAGACAGATGGCGCGCCCGGCACGATTCGAACGTGCGACCCCTGGCTTCGGAGGCCAGTGCTCTATCCCCTGAGCTACGGGC
>NZ_DBNG01000028.1:23306-34495 GCF_002299105.1 Methylophaga sp. UBA678 | reverse complement strand
TTCGAGTCCCGTCCGCTCCGCCAAAAAAGAGGAAAGGCGCATCATATGCGCCTTTTTTTTTGCCTATTGTATTAGAATAGCCGTTTTTAACAACATTTCGGGAAGGTTCTCTTCATATGTTGCATTTCATACGTAATCATGCCCAGGGATGGATTGCCTGGTTCATCGTTGGTTTAATCAGTATTCCATTCGCTCTGTGGGGCATCAATTCATATTTATCTGGTGCTTCGGCAGTGGTTGTGGCCGAAGTTAATGGTTCTCCCATCACTCAAACAGAATTACAGTCGTCACTTCAGCAATACCGTGACCGCATGAGAAGTATGATGGGCGATCAGTTCGACCCGGCTATGTTCGACAGTGCTACTGTAAAAAAAGATGTTTTAGATGGTCTTATTGAACAACGATTATTGCGTGACGCGAATATCACCTTAAAACAGCATATTAGTGATGCTGCTGTCTCTCAGTTCATTCGCTCTACCCCTGCTTTTCAACGTGATGGACAATTTGACTCAGACTATTATGGGATGGTTCTGGCAAGAGTCGGTTACACACCCACTCAATACGAAGCCCAATTGAGAGCTGATCTACTATCACAAGAATTGACAACAAATATTCAAAGCTCATCAATTGCCAGTGTGAAATTACTGAATGAAGCATTGAGATTAGAAAGACAGCAACGTGAGATTGCTTACGGTATTGTGCCCATCCAACAATTTGTTGAAGAAGTGAATGTGGATGATGCAGAAATTCGACAATATTATGACGATAATCTAGCCGCATACACAGCGCCTGAACAAGTCAAACTCAACTATATTGAATTATCTGTTGATGAGTTAGCAAAAGATATTCAAATCAATGAAGATGATTTGAAAAAATTCTATGCAGATAATCAAAATCAGTTTGTTGGCCCTGAGCAACGCCGTGCAAGTCATATCTTAGTTGAAGGTGATGACGAGAGCGCATTAGAAAAAATTAAAGCTATCCAAACCCGTATCAATGAGGGGGAAGACTTTGCTGAATTAGCTAAAGAGGCCTCGCAAGATACCGGATCGGCCAGTAATGGTGGCGATCTTGGATTCTTTGGCAGAGATGTTATGGATCCGGCGTTTGAAGAAGCGGCATTTGCATTAGAAAACGTTGGCGATGTCAGTGAGCCCATTAAGACTGAGTTTGGTTATCATTTAATTAAACTTACTGGGATTCAAAAACCAGAAGGTAAAAGCTTTGCTCAGGCGCGGGACGAGGTTGAAAATTTATATCGCCGTCAGCAAGCTGAATCTGTTTTTTATGATGAAGCAGAACAGTTAGCCAACCTAAGTTTCGAAAATCCGGATAGCCTTGATGTGACAGCAGAAGCTCTGGGTCTTGAAATTAAAACTACGCCAAGTTTTACCCGTACAGGCACTGAAGAGGGTATTACCAGTAATAAGAAGGTAATTGATGCGGCATTCAGTGAAGATGTATTGAAAAATGATCTCAATAGTGCAGTGATTGAATTGTCAGATAATGATTTGCTGGTCATTCATAAGAACAAGCATATTCCGGAGACGGTTTTACCTTTTGAGTCTGTGTCTCCTGCTATCAAACAGCAGTTGATTTTTGATAAAGCCAGAAAACTAGCCCAGGATGAGGGTGAGTCAATCTTGGAAAAAGTGAAATCTGGTGAAGCTCCAGACTCTTTGCTGACAAATTGGCAAGCGCCTGAATTTTATGGACGCGATGCTGAAAAAGTGAGTGGTCAGATTCTTCAGAGAGCATTTACCATGGCTAAACCATCATCATCAGCAAACTATGAAGGATTTTCTGCTGATAATGGTAATTATGTCGTTATTAAATTAACTTCAGTCAGAAACGGTAATATTGATGATGTGAATGAAGAGCAGAGAAAAGCACTTCAACAACAGCTTACAGGTATTTATGCGGCCGCTGAAGTTGAAGCTTTCATCGCTCAATTACGTCATGATGCTGAAATAGATATTCATCAAGATGCATTAAAATAAACAATCTTCATGAGCAGAAAAAAGGCGCGCCATGCGCCTTTTTTTATGTCAGTCGATCAACAATTGCACTGCCTACGCTATCGCTCCATACATTGATTGATGTCCTGAATCTGTCGAGAAACCAATCTACGGAAAGCAGCAATGCAATACCATCCAGTGGTAAGCCCACAGCGCTTAAAACAATCACCATCGTCACAAGGCCAGCCTCAGGAATGCCAGCGGCACCAATAGCAGCCAAGGTAGCCGTAATAAAAACAATTGCTTGTTGGGTTAAGCTAAGGTCAATGCCATAAGCCTGGGCAATAAACATAACAGCCGCCGCTTCATAAAGTGCAGTACCGTCCATATTGATTGTTGCCCCTAGTGGCAGAACAAATTTACTGGTTTTATGGCTAATACCATTCTCTCTGACGCATTCCATCGTCAATGGTAGGGTGGCAGAAGAACTCGCTGTACCAAATGCCGTTACCAAGGCTCGGCCCATTCCAAGCAGATAGCTTATGCCACGGCGTGTCGTTAATAGCAGAATGATAAATAACAATATGCCGTGTGCAAGAAGTCCCGTCAGTACAGTCACTACATGCCAGCCAACCGCTTTCATTTCACTTAAAAAATGTTCACCACCTCCAGCATTACCCAGCCTAGCAGCAATTAAAGCAAATATGCCTAGTGGAGCGAGGTGCATTACCCAGATAACGAGTTTCATCATGGCTTCATTGATGCCATCAAACAGCTGAAAGACCGGTCTGCCTGTTTCACCTAACGTACTTAAGGCCATAGAAAACAAAATGGCAAAGACAATCAAAGGAAGGAGTTGTGTTTCTGCTGCTGAAGCGATCAGATTAGGTGAGACCAAGGATAAGATGATATCACTGGCACCGGTGTCCTGTTTCTCCAGAATATATTCAGGCACCTCTGACTGACTCCATTGCATACCTGCACCTGGTTGAATCCAATTCACAACGACCAGACCGATAAAAACGGCGACAGCGGTTGATAAGCTGTAATAAAGTAAGGTCAGTCCACCCAGCTTGCCGAGCTTTTTCAGATTCCCTAATGATCCGATACCACTGACAATGGATGCAATAACCAATGGAATGATGGTCATTTTCAATGCATTAAGAAACAGTGTTCCAAGCCAACTTATCTGCGTGGCTGTGTCAGGTTTATACCACCCTAAGAAAACACCACTCACTGCGCCAAGGACAATGAAGGCCAATAAAATCATGGCATGTTTATGAGACATATGGCCTCCAAATAGAGATCAAAAAAAAGGGCATTAATCAATGCCCTTATGAGTTCTTGTAATATAGTGAAATTACTTATCACCAATACCGACAATATTGTAGCCAGCGTCAACATAGGTAATTTCACCCGTCACACCTGAAGCTAAATCAGAGCAGAGAAAAGCAGCTACATTACCGACTTCTTCAATCGTTACATTTCTTCTAAGTGGTGAGTTTCTCTCACCGTAGGCGAGCATTTTGCCAAAATCGCCAATACCAGCAGCAGCCAGTGTTTTGATTGGGCCAGCCGACACTGCATTGACACGGATACCTTGTTCACCCATTGAGTATGCCATGTAACGAACAGTGGCTTCTAAAGCTGCTTTAGCTACGCCCATGACATTGTAGTTATCAATGGCTTTTTCTGCACCTAGATAGCTTAATGTTAATAATGAGCCATTGCGACCTGCCATCATGTCTTTGCCTGCTTTAGCTAATGCAGCAAAACTATAGGCACTAATATCGTTGGCCATAGCGAAACCATCACGTGTGACACTGTCAACGAACCCACCCTGAAGCTGCTCACGTGGTGCAAAGGCAACAGAATGAACAATCGTATCTAGGCCATCCCAATGCTCAGATAACGACTTGAATACACCATTAATTTCATCATCACTGCTCACATCACAAGGAAAGACCAGTGCAGGGTCGGCGCCACATTCTTCAGCGATTTTTTCAACGCGTGATTTTAATTTCTCATTTTGATAAGTGAAAGCCAATTCAGCACCTTCTCGTGCCATAGCATGAGCAATACCAGATGCAATAGAGCGGGGGCTGGCTACGCCCACGATTAACGCACGTTTGCCTTGCAGAAAACCCATGTGTCTCTCCTAAACTACATATAAAGCGAGATAACTTACCTGATTTTGGGGATGACGGAAAGGGCAAGCATGCAGTAATCTTCTACTGGTATGATGCAGACACTATCTAATGTTCCGCAATGAGGTTGTATGAGATTGATATATTGCTTGCTCGCTATCGTGCTGTTTTTCACAACAGCCTGTGATAAGGGGGCGATAAATTCACCTTATCCTGAAGCGTCCAGCGATGAAGAGATCCTATACGCTGCTTTTTCTCTACGACCCAAACACTTGGATCCTGCCAGATCCTACAGCGCAAACGAGGTCATCATTACTGGCCAGGTTTACGAACCGCCATATCAATACCACTACCTGAAAAGACCTTATCAACTAGAGCCCCTGGCAGCTGAATCAATGCCCGATGTAGTCTACCTGGACAAGGATAATCATCCTGTTAAGGAGACTGATGATGATATTGCATATTCAATTTATACGATTCCCATCAAACATAATATTTATTACCAGCCACACCCTGCATTTGCCAGAGATGAAAACGGTGTCTGGCTGTACCATAACTTAACCGATGAAGAACTCTCTGATATAGAAGATTTAGCAGATTTTGAGCAAACAGATACCCGTAAACTGGTGGCAGATGATTTTGTATATCAGATAAAGAGATTGGCTCATCCCGAAATTCACTCACCGATACTTGGTGTGATGTCAGAGCATATTGTTGGACTAAAAGACTATGCTCAGAAGTTAAGAGATCTTCGTAAAAAAGGCGACGTAGTCGATCTTCGTCAGCATGACATCAGTGGCGTCAACATCGTTGATAACTACCATTATCAAATCAAGGTCTATGGCAAATATCCACAACTCGATTATTGGTTAGCCATGCCTTTTTTTGCCCCAATCCCTTGGGAAGCAGAACAGTTTTACTCACAACCAGGCTTGATAAATAAGAACATAACCCTTGATTGGTACCCAGTCGGAACGGGTCCTTTTTATATGACTGAAAATGATCCAAACCGACGCATGGTACTGACTAAAAACCCTCATTTTCATGGCGAGCGTTATCCAACAGAAGGGGAGGAAACGGATCGGCAAAATGGTCTGCTGAACGATGCAGGAAAATCGCTGCCTTTAACAGACAAAATTGTGTTTACCCTTGAAAAAGAAAGTACCTCTTATTGGGGGAAATTTATGCAAGGCTATTACGATGTAAGTGGCATTAGTTCAGACAGTTTCGAGCAAGCCGTGAATGTGTCAGCATCAGGCGAGTTTGGTTTAAGTGATGTCATGAAAGAGAAAGGAATAAAGCTTGAAACAGCCATTGCGGCGACGAGTTTCTATACTGGATTTAATATGCTGGACCCCGTTGTCGGTGGCTACACAGAGCGAGCAAGGAAACTTCGGCAAGCCATTTCAATCGCTATTGATCAAGAGGAATATATTTCTATCTTTGCGAATGGGCGAGGCATCCCCGCCCAAGGACCCATTCCTCCCGGTATTTTTGGTTACAGTGAGGGAAAATCAGGTATTAACACACACATATACAAATGGGAGAAGGGACAAGCTGTTCGTAAATCGCTTGACGCTGCTAAGCAACTTTTAGCAGAAGCGGGTTACCCCAATGGCAGGAACGAGAAAACTGGCGAGCCGCTCGTTATTTACCTGGATACCACGGCGAGTGGGCCTGATAGTAAAGCCGATTTAGATTGGATACGTAAGCAATTCAAAAAACTCAAAATACAACTCGTCATCAGAAGCAGTGACTACAATCGTTTTCAAGATAAAATTCGTCGTGGACGAACCCAGTTATTCCAATGGGGCTGGAACGCAGATTATCCTGATCCGGAGAATTTCTTATTTTTACTTTATGGACCCAATGGCCGAGCAGAATTTGGTGGTGAAAATACCGCCAATTATCACAACAAAGAGTTTGATATGCTTTTTGAGCAGATGCGAACGATGTCGAACAGTCCCGAGCGCCGATCTATCATAAACCGTATGGTTGATATTGCTAGAAAAGACGCGCCATGGATCTGGGGCTTTCATCCAAAACAGTTTTCGCTTTATCATCAATGGAATCATAATGTTAAGCCTAACTTAATGGCGAATAACACATTGAAATATCGCCGTATTGATGCGTCATTACGTGAAAAACTTCAGTCTGAGTGGAATCAGCCGATACTCTGGCCATTAGGCGTCGTACTTATTGTCATTATGCTGATGGTTCTGCCTGCGTTTTTAATTTACAGAGCGAAGAAGCATAAAAAGCAACGTTTTCCTTCGTCATAGAGGAGATTTTTACTATGCGATTAGGTAGAATGCACTGCCAGTGCTACGGCATTTCATTGATGAGTTTCTAGTCTTAGGGAGTAATTGAGTGGATTTAGCTACACTGCTAGGTTTTATTGCGGCTTGGAGTCTGATTATTGCAACGATTGCTCTTGGTGCAGCAGCCGGTGTATTCATCAACATGCCTTCATTAGCGATTGTCATAGGCGGCACCTTTGCGGTGGTATTGATGCGCTTCACTCTAGGACAATTTCTTGGCTCGTTTAAGACAGCAATGAAAGCGTTCTTATACAAATCAGAGTCACCTCAAGAAATCATTCAATCTGTTGTTGAACTAGCCACCATTGCAAGAAAAGAGGGCTTACTTGCTCTGGAAAGACAGGAGGTGGCTAATCCCGTTTTGGCAAAAGGTATACGCATGCTGGTTGATGGACATGAACCAGCGGTAGTCAAAAAAGCACTGGTTACGGAAATGAATGAAACCGTTAACCGTCACTCTATAGGCCAGCAAATCTTCAAAACGATGGGGGATGCTGGTCCAGCTATGGGAATGATTGGTACATTAGTCGGTTTGGTACAAATGTTGTCAAATATGTCCGATCCGAAATCCATTGGCCCTGCCATGGCTGTGGCATTATTAACCACACTCTATGGTGCAATGTTAGCCAATATGTTCGCTCTGCCTGTGTCTGATAAGCTCGCTTTACGTAGCAGTGAAGAGTTGATGAATAAGAGTATTATCATTGAGAGTGTAATGGGGATTCAGGAAGGTCAAAACCCGAAAGTATTAGGTGAGCTGTTACAAAACTTCTTACCAGCGTCTAAGCGTGATACTGACGAACCAGCTGCCTAGTTGGTCTCGGTTACATAGAAATGAGTGAAGATAGCCCAAGACCTAAAAAGCAAGACGAAGGCTTACCCGCCTACATGGGCACATTCGCAGACTTAATGTCATTGCTGATGTGCTTTTTTGTTTTGTTATTATCCTTTGCTGAAATGGATGCCTTGAAATACAAGATGGTGGTGAAATCTCTTGATAATGCTTTTGGCGTTCAGCGAGAAGTCATCGCTGATGCTGTGCCCGTTGGTACCAGTATTATTGCTCAAGAGTATAGTCCAGGTGAGCCTAAACCGACGCCGCTTAAGGTAGTGAGACAAGAAACCATCGATGATACCCGTGAAAAAATCAAGGTAACAATGGATGAAGAAGAGGTCGCGCGACAACAGGCGCAGGAAATAGCCGAAGAAACCCAGAAATTTCGTGAAGCATTAGATGAAGAAATTAAAGAAGGTTTAATTGAAGTAGAAAGTCAGTTCAGTCGGATTGTGATCCGAATTCGAGAAAATGGTTCATTTCCATCTGGTGACGCGAGATTGAACCCTGGCTTTAAACCTATTCTTAGAAAGATACACGACGTTTTAGTGGGTACGGGAGGTCAAATTGCTGTCGCTGGCCACACGGATGATGTACCGATTAATACGCCAAGATATCGATCAAATTGGGAACTATCTACCTCAAGAGCCACCTCTGTAGTACATGAATTGTTAGAACCTGGGGATATGAAACCAGAACGTTTTGTTTTAGAAGGGTATGCGGATACAAAACCATTGGTGCCTAATAATTCACCTGAGAACCGTGCAATTAACAGACGTGTTGAGATTATTGTGCTGAAATCGCCGGTTGAAGAAAGTTTAACCCGATCAATTGACGAGCTGATCAATGAGCATGATGCTGTTGATGGTTCAGTGTCTACTATTATCGAACGATGAGGGAAGAAGAATGAGAAAAATGCATATTTGGGTGTCGACACTCAGTATACTCCTGGCAAGCTCGGTAGCTTCTGCAACACAATGGCAGATAAACAACAACGAGTCTCAAGTGAATTTTATTTCAACAAAAAAGGTGAACATTGCTGAGGTTCATCAGTTTGACAAAATTGCTGGTAACTTAGCTGAAACAGGTGAGTTTTCTCTTGCCATTGATTTGGCATCGGTAAATACAGGCATAGAAATTCGCGACAGTCGCATGAAAGAGTTTCTTTTCAATGTCGCTGACTTCCCTAAAGCGACGATTACGGCTCAGCTGTCACCAGAACAAATAACACAGATTACCGTTGGGCAGACAAAACCATTATCTATTGATGGTTTTTTTGAACTGCATGGGCAAAAACAAGAAATGACATTTGATGTGCTTGTGACCAAAGTAACCGAAAATGAGTTGCTAGTGGTCTCTTCTCATCCTGTTATTTTGAGTGTTGATGATTATAAGTTGACACAGGGTGTAGAAAAATTACGTGAGCTGGCTGGATTACCAAACATAAGCCATGCTGTGCCGGTAAGTTTTTATTTAACGTTAAACGCGACGAACTAAGAGGTATTCCTCGCAATGCAAAAATTTTCAGTTGAGACTGGCATCGTTATTCCATTGGATCGCCCCAATGTCGATACCGATGCCATTATCCCCAAACAGTTTTTGAAGTCTATCAAGCGCACTGGCTTTGGTCCGAACTTGTTTGATGAGTGGCGTTATCTTGACCATGGTGAACCAGGACAAGATAACAGTGGACGGCCTTTAAACCCTGATTTTGAGCTTAACCAACCACGCTATAAAAACGGGACTATCCTGCTAGCGCGTGAGAACTTTGGTTGTGGTTCAAGTCGTGAACATGCTGTCTGGGCACTGGATGATTTTGGCATTCGCGTTATTATTGCCCCCAGTTTTGCAGATATCTTTTTCAGCAACACTAGTAAAAATGGTATTTTGGCTATCACTCTGGAAGAGTCGCTAATTGACAAACTGTTTGAGCAAGTAGAGGCGATGCCTGGCTACCAACTGAAAGTCGATTTACCAGAGCAAAAAATCACGTTACCTGATGGTGAGTCGATTGACTTTGAGGTTGATGCATTCAAAAAGCACTGTCTAATCGAAGGGCTTGATGATATTGGTCTCACCTTACAGCATCAAGATGATATCAAGGCTTATGAAGAAAAGCGCAAGCAAGAAGCGCCCTGGTTATTCTCGTAAGATAAATCTCTAATTCAGTAAATTATTTAAAGATATAAAAAATGACAAAAAAGATTGTAGTTTTGCCTGGTGATGGTATTGGTCCTGAAATCGTAGCTGAAGCAGTCAAAATTTTAGAAGCATTTCGTCAAGAGGGGCTAGATGTCTCTTTGGAATATGGCCTCATTGGTGGAGCAGCATATGATGAAACTGGTACACCGTTACCTGACGAAACACTGCAGATGTCAAAGCAGGCCGATGCAATTTTATTAGGTGCTGTCGGGGGCTACAAATGGGAGTCACTTGATATCAGTGTAAGACCAGAAAAAGGCTTATTAGGTATCCGCTCCGAATTGAATTTATTTGCCAATTTACGTCCGGCAATTTTATATCCGCAGTTAGCAGAAGCTTCTACACTAAAAGCTGATGTGGTGGCTGGTCTGGATTTGATGATTGTGCGTGAATTGACGGGTGGCATTTATTTCGGTCAACCACGTGGTATCAGAACGTTGGATAATGGCGAAAAGCAGGGTTTCAATACACTTGTCTATCGTGAAAGTGAGATTAACCGAATCGGCAAGGTCGCTTTTGATATTGCGAGCAAAAGACAAGGTCGAGTTTGTTCTGTAGATAAAGCAAATGTGCTGGAAAGCACAGAATTGTGGCGTGAAACTATGACAACATTGTCTGAATCTTATCCGGACATTGAATTGAGTCATATGTATGTAGACAACGCAGCCATGCAATTAGTACGAGCACCCAAACAGTTTGATGTGATGGTGACGACTAATATGTTTGGTGACATTTTGTCTGATTGTGCATCAATGTTAACTGGCTCGATTGGCATGCTGCCTTCCGCCTCGCTTGATGAAAACAGCAAGGGTATGTATGAACCGATTCATGGTTCTGCCCCCGATATTGCTGGACAGAATATTGCCAACCCACTGGCGACAATTTTGTCAGCTGCTATGATGTTACGTTACACACTCGATGAAGCTGCAATGGCTGATCGAATTGAAAAAGCTGTGAGTAAAGTACTGGATGATGGACTTCGTACTGCGGATATCTATTCTGAAGGTATGACAAAAGTGTCCACCTCTGAAATGGGTGATGCGGTATTAGCAGCGTTATAAATTAAAACAAAAGGTGTATTGTGAATAAAAAAGTAGATGTTGCAGTAGTAGGTGCTACAGGGGCTGTCGGTGAAGCCATGTTAGAAATTTTGCACCAACGTCAATTTCCAGTAGGTAAGGTATATGCACTGGCAAGCGGACGTAGTGCAGGCTCTACAGTAAGTTTTGGTAACAAATCCATTATTGTCGAAGATCTGGCTGAGTTTGATTTTTCTAAAGTACAAGTTGGCTTGTTTTCTCCAGGTGCTAGTGTCTCTGCTGAGTATGCCCCTAAAGCCGCTGCGGCTGGCTGTGTGGTCATCGATAACACATCACAGTTCCGTTACGATGATGATATTCCGCTTGTCGTGCCAGAAGTAAACCCGGAAGCCGTTGCTGATTACAAAAATCGTGGCATCATTGCCAATCCGAACTGTTCAACCATCCAAATGATGGTCGCATTAAAGCCTATCTATGATGCCGTCGGTATTACACGTATCAATGTGTGTACATATCAAGCTGTTTCTGGCTCTGGCAAACCAGCGATGGATGAATTGGCGAAACAGACTGCAGATTTATTGAATGGTCGCCCTGTTAAGGCAGAAGTTTATCCTAAACAGATCGCTTTTAATGTTCTGCCTCAGATTGATGTATTCATGGATAACGGCTACACCAAAGAAGAAATG
>NZ_DBNG01000028.1:0-22990 GCF_002299105.1 Methylophaga sp. UBA678 | reverse complement strand
AGAAATGAAAATGGTCTGGGAAACACGCAAAATTATGGGCGATGAGTCTATCCAGGTTAACCCAACCGCTGTTCGTGTTCCTGTTTTCTTCGGCCACTCAGAAGCCATTCATATTGAAACGCGTGACAAGATCACTGCTGAACAATGTAAAGCACTTTATGAAAAAGCAAACGGTATTGTCCTGCTTGATGAACGTAAAGATGGTGGTTATCCAACAGCAGTGACGGATTCTTCAGGTCAGGATCCTGTATTTGTCGGACGTATTCGTGAAGACATTTCCCATGATAAAGGACTGGATTTATGGGTTGTTGCTGATAACGTACGTAAAGGTGCGGCACTTAACAGTGTTCAAATTGCAGAAGTGTTAGTAGAAAAGTACCTTTAAAATAAGCTAGATAAGGAAGTTAAGGGGATGAAAATGAAGAAACAGCTTTTTGCCAGTATCGCTGTCGCATCAACGATAGGTTTTTTCACCCCCTTAACGAGTTATGCGTTTGGTTTGGGCGAAATTAAAGTCATGTCAGCACTTAATGAGCCGTTCAAAGCAACGATTGATATCAACTCACTCTCTACAGAAGAAAAAGAGAGTTTTGAAATCAGAATCGCCTCAAATGACGAGTTTGAAAAAGCAGGATTAGATCGAAGTTATATCCTGAGCCAGTTAAAGTTTGATGTTGTTGAGCAATCAGGAAAGCCTCGCGTTTTAATCACTTCGCAACTACCTGTAAAAGAACCTTTCTTGGACTTTTTGCTAACAGCCACTGCTGGAGGTGGAAAACTCATCAGAGAGTACACGGTACTTCTTGATCCACCTGAAGTGTTAATGTCATCTCAACGCACTACTCAACAAGCTGCTTCTACATCTTCTGCGAACAATGCCGACAGCTCATCAGAAGTGAATAATGTTAATACTGTTTGGGCTAATGGAAGTACCTATGGGCCTGTTGCCAAAGCCGATACCTTATGGAATATTGCCTTAAATACTCGTCCTGATGAGTCTGTCTCCGTTCAACAGATGATGTTGGCGCTGGTGAATGCTAATCCAGAAGCGTTTGTTGATAACAATATCAATGGACTTAAAGCAGGTTATACGCTGTCTATTCCTGACAAATCTGCGATATTAGCCAAATCACAGGCACAGGCATATCAAGCCTTCAAAGCACAGAATGAAGCATGGCGCCAGCGAAATACTGTTACGAACAAACCCGCGCCAACACCAGCGGTGATTCAACCATCCACTGATGAATCTGAGCCAGCGGCTGAGGATACAACAGACGCCAACACTATCGATAACACGAATGCAGATAATAGTGAAAGTAGTGAACAAATCGAAGACGATGCTGCTGAACAAGCGCGTCTGAAGCTCGTTGCACCTGAACAAAGTAAAACGACGGAAGATGATGCGTCACCGAACCTGGCTGGCAACGAAAAAATTAATGCATTGACTGAACAGTTGACGCTTGCTCAGGAAACGATAGAGGCACAAGCGCAGGAAAACATAGACTTCAAAGCGCGAATGGATGCTATGGAAGAGCAGTTGGAAACCATGCGCAGACTCATTTCTCTTAAAGATGCTGATCTCGCTAGATTACAGGATATGCTGGAAGAGAAAGAACAGAACAACGCTGCCGGGGACAACACCGCAGCTGAGCCTGATTTAGAGCCGTTAGCTGCTTCTGATGACACTGCTGCTGACGCTGACACTTATACAGAGAACAATGAAACAGCCGACGCTCAGCTTAGTACAGAACAAGCTCAGGCTGAATTGAGTGAAGAGCCCAGTGAGGAGCTGGTACCGGCTAATTTAGTCGACAATATCAAACAGTTTTTAGCTGAATATAAACTGCAGGTAGGTGGCGCATTACTTGTTTTCCTTCTCTTGTTGCTGTTACTGGCTAGAAGAAAAAATAAGGAAGATGAATCATTTACAGAAGAGACCATACCTGTTGGGGGAATGTCCGTTACTGATGATACACAAACATCGCTTTCTGATTACGCTAACGAGGCGTCAGTTGAAGAGCCAGTGACGGAGTATGAGTCTAAAGATGAACCTCTAAATCAGGAATCCTTACCACAGAAAAGTGTGATGGAGCTCGTTGAACAAGCTGATATGTTTGTTGGTTATGCGGATTATGCTCAAGCAAAAATTGCGCTCGATCAAGCAAAAGCCAGAGAGCCTGATAATACTTTAGTGGCATACAAATTATTGTTTGTGTTGTACAAACAAAAACAAGTTGACGACTTTATTGCTCTTGCTGAAAGCACAGACTTTGATGAAGAAAGTATTGAATGGGATGAAATAAAACAATGGGGAGCACAACTGGCCCCAGAACATCCTTTATTTCAGGCTGAAGACACAGCGGATACGGAATTTGTCTCAGACGAGTCAACAGAACCAGAAAAGACTATTGATGATGTTGCAACAGATGAGCAACTAGATTTTAAACGTCAAGACGAAGTGGATAATGTGTCTATCGATGTAGATCTATCAGAAGAAGACAGCGATGACACACCATTAGAGTTTTCAACGGTCAATATAGCTTCTGATATAGAGCAGCAAAACCACAGCAATGCTGAAGACACTCAGCTTGAAGACACGTTGACTGAAGAAATTGATAATGAGTCAGAAGATCATATTGAGGATGATTTGCTCTCGTTTGATACCGGTACAACATTTGGTACACATCAAGAAGAAGATGATAATGAAGAAGAGAACATAGTCGAGCATGATTCGCTTCTTCCGTTTGAGCCTGGTGCATCATCTTCATTGGATCCAGAGCGTGTTGATATCGCACCATTTGACAGTGATCTTAATGATGAGGCTGATATCGAATTTGATATTGGTGATATTGATGAAATTGATGAGGCAGAAACCAAATTGGATCTGGCTTCAGCTTACATCGATATGGACGATCCTGAAGGCGCGACCAGTATTCTCAAGGAAGTCATTGCCGAAGGAAACGACGAACAGAAAGTGCGTGCCCAGACTATTCTCGACTCATTATCAGACTAAAAGAGAGAGGAATTAGTGAGAATAGCACTCGGCATAGAGTATGCCGGCACGTATTTTTGTGGTTGGCAAATTCAGTCTCATTCCAGAACCGTACAAGGTGAACTGCAAAAGGCGGTTTCTGTTGTAGCTAACCATCCGGTTGAAGTGTATGCCGCTGGACGCACCGACACAGGTGTCCATGGCCTAAATCAAGTGGTGCACTTTGACACAGACTCAATCAGAGAAAAGCGAGGCTGGCTTTTAGGTATTAATGCAAACTTACCTAAAGATGTGAATGTCACTTGGGTAGAGTTTGTAGATGATGATTTCCATGCCAGATTTTCCGCTATCAAACGAAGCTACCGGTATCTGATCTTAAACCGTCTGAGCCGGTCATCAATTCATCAGCATAGAATGTGGTGGCACTATCCGCCATTAGATATTGAAAGGATGCAGGCCGCTGCGGATCAATTAGTTGGACAACATGATTTCTCAGCATTTAGAGCGAGTGAGTGCCAGGCAAAAAGCCCAATCAAAACCTTAGATAAAATTAGCATCAGTCAGCAACAAGACTGTATTGCGATTGATGTCGAAGCACTATCATTTCTACATCACATGGTAAGAAACCTTGTTGGTGTCATGACAGCTATTGGCGATGGTAGTAAACCTGTTGAATGGGCTGGTGAGGTCTTGCGCAGTACCGATAGAAGTCAAGGTGGCATAACTGCGCCAGCAGAGGGGTTATATCTGGTGGATGTTCGTTATCCAGAGCAATATTCAATCCCGGCAGTGTCAGCTTTTCCGGTGCTCTGGTAAAGTAACAGCTCTATTTAAGAGTAACCATAGAAACAGATGAGAACCCGAGTAAAAATATGCGGCATAACTCGTCAGCAAGATGCTGATTTTGCAGCAGAATCTGGAGCTGATGCGATTGGCTTAGTATTTTATCCTCCAAGCCCAAGAGCCATATCTTTTGCGCAGGCAAACACGATTACAGCGAATTTGGCGCCATTTGTTTCAAAAGTTGCACTCTTTGTTGACCCTGATAAAGACCTGGTTTCACGCTGTCTTGACGAGTTATCGGTTGATATACTTCAATTCCATGGTGATGAAAGCCCTGATTTTTGTCATCAATTTGAGATGCCATATCTCAAAGCGGTAAGAATGCGAGATGGTGTAAATCTTCAAGAAGTAGCTGACGACTATTCAACAGCTTCAGCGTTACTTCTTGATACCTATCAACCAGGCTTACCTGGTGGAACAGGCAAAACATTTGACTGGTCTCAGATCAGTCGTATTGATAAACCCATTATTTTAGCGGGTGGTCTACATGCATCTAATGTGTTGCAGGCTATCCATCAAGTGCAGCCCTATGCAGTCGACGTCAGTGGTGGCGTTGAAAGTGATAAGGGGATAAAAAGTCATGAAAAGATCAGCACTTTTATGAGAGAGGTGGCAAATGCTTAAAGAGCATATTCACGATTATTACAAAACATTCCCTGATGAGCGTGGACATTTCGGACCTTATGGAGGTCGGTTTGTTGGTGAGACGCTTATGGGTGCGATATACGAGCTTCAACAAGCTTATGAGCAATATCGTAACGATCCCAATTTTCTGGCAGAAATGGACAAAGACCTGAGCACCTTTGTGGGGCGTCCATCACCTCTCTATCTCGCCGAGAATTGGACACAGAAGTTAGGCGGCGCTCAAATTTATTTGAAACGTGAAGATCTCAATCATACTGGCGCGCACAAAGTTAACAATACTATCGGTCAGGCCTTATTAGCCAAACGTATGGGTAAGAACCGCATCATCGCTGAAACAGGCGCTGGTCAACACGGTGTGGCGACAGCAACGGTTGCTGCCAGAATGGGCTTGGAATGTATTGTTTACATGGGCGCAGAAGATGTTGAACGTCAGGCTCAGAATGTATACAGAATGAAACTGCTCGGTGCACAAGTGGTGCCGGTGGAATCAGGCTCACGCACATTAAAAGATGCGCTTAATGAAGCGCTACGTGATTGGGTAACCAATGTTGATGATACGTTTTACATCATAGGTACTGTTGCCGGTCCCCATCCTTATCCTGCTATGGTAAGAGATTTTCAATCTATTATTGGACGTGAAGCCAAGCAGCAAATGCTGGATATCAATGGCAAACTACCAGATGCATTGGTTGCTTGTATTGGTGGCGGTTCTAATGCTATCGGCCTGTTTCATCCATTCATCGAAGATGAGTCTGTTGAAATGCATGGTGTGGAAGGCGCTGGACATGGGATTGAAACAGGTCAGCATTCAGCACCACTTTCTGCGGGAAGACCAGGTGTTTTACATGGAAACCGTACTTATCTGATGCAAGATGACAATGGTGAAATCGTAGAAACGCATTCAATTTCAGCTGGACTGGACTATCCAGGTGTGGGCCCTGAGCATGCTTGGTTGAAAGATATTGGTCGAGCAAATTATGTGTCGGTAACTGATGAAGAGGCGTTAACTGCTTTCCATGAGCTTACACGCACCGAAGGTATTATTCCTGCACTTGAGTCAAGCCATGCGTTGGCCTATGTGAAAAAATTGGCACCGACCATGTCTCCAGAGCAAACAATAGTAGTTAACCTGTCAGGGCGTGGTGACAAAGATATGCATACCGTTGCCGCCATGGCTGGATTAAAATTCTAAGGAAGTCATAATGAGTCGTATAAGTCAGTGCTTTGAGAAACTGAAGACAGATGGTCAAACAGCACTTATTCCCTATATTACTGCCGGCGATCCTGAACCTTGGGTAACCGTGCCATTGCTCCATGCGCTGGTCGATGCAGGTGCCGATATTATTGAACTTGGTATCCCTTTTTCTGACCCGATGAGTGATGGTCCTGTCATCCAAAAAGCATGTGAAAGAGCGCTTAAGAACGATGTCAGCATCAAATCTGTGCTGACAATGGTGAAAAAGTTTCGTGAGAAAAACACAGAAACACCCATCGTCTTAATGGGCTATGCGAATCCCATCGAAGCTGTGGGATATGCAGAGTTTGCTAAACTTGCTCAAGAAGCGGGTGTTGATGGAGTATTGACTGTTGACGTACCTCCCGAAGAATCAGTTGAGTTTCGTGAGCTCATGGATCAGCATGATATTGATACCATCTACTTGGTGGCACCAACGACATCGGCAGAACGTATGTCAATGATTGCTTCTTTTGCGCGTGGATTCATTTATTATGTTTCCATTAAAGGGGTGACCGGCTCGGCTTCGCTAGACGTGACAGAAGTCAATGATAAACTCAGTATGCTGCGTGAAAGAACGGATTTACCGCTAGGTGTTGGTTTTGGTATCCGTGATGGTAAGTCTGCAGCAGCAGTTGCCGAGATTGCCGATGCGGTGGTAGTAGGTAGTACTCTGGTTAAGTGCATCGAAGAACATGCACAACGACTTGAAGAGCTGCCAGCTGCAGTTGCAGGTCTGTTAGCTGAAATGCGCCATGCCATCAATGCGCGTGATTTAGCAAAAGCATAAAAATAACGAAGGTGACAAAATGAGTTGGTTTGAAAGATTACTCCCATCCAAAATTCGTACAACTGTGCGAAGCCGTTCAGTGCCAGAAGGTGTCTGGTGTAAATGTCCAAGCTGTGACAATGTACTTTACCGTGCAGAACTTGAACGTAATTTGATGGTATGTCCTAAGTGTGATCATCACCAGCGCATTAATGCCAGAACAAGGCTGGAAAGCTTTCTGGATGAAGAAGACCGTAAAGAAATCGCCGCCGAAGTTAAACCTGTCGACACACTGAAATTCAAAGACAGTAAACGCTATAAAGATCGTCTTACCCAAGCACAACGAACAACAGGCGAAAACGATGCTTTGTTGGCCATGCAAGGTAGAGTCAATGGTTTACCATTAGTTGCAGTCAGTTTTGATTTTAACTTTATGGCTGGATCGATGGGATCTGTCGTAGGTGAAAAATTTGTTCGAGCAGCCAAAGTCGCGCTGAAAAATAATATTCCGTTGGTCTGTTTTTCTGCGAGTGGTGGTGCGCGCATGCAAGAAGGCTTATTGTCTTTAATGCAAATGGCTAAAACCAGTGCGATCCTGACTCAGTTAAGTAATGCAGGCATTCCATTTGTATCAGTGATGACTGATCCGACAATGGGTGGTGTATCTGCGAGTTTAGCGATGCTCGGTGATATCAATGTGGCTGAACCTAATGCTCTGATTGGTTTTGCTGGTCCACGTGTTATTGAGCAAACCGTCCGTGAAACACTCCCGGAAGGCTTTCAAAGAGCAGAGTTTCTGCTGGAACATGGTGCGATTGATATGATTATTGATCGTCGTCAAATGCGAGATAGATTATCCAATATCCTCAGCATGCTTCAGCATCGTGCAGCATAGAACTGTATGCGGTTCAGCACATTGCCACAATGGTTGGCGTGGCAGGAAAAACTACACTTCACTGAAATTGATCCAGGCTTAGATCGTATCGCTCTTGTATGGCAAAACATGCAAGGGCTGACAAAGTTACCATTCAAATTGGTGACGATTGCTGGTACTAACGGTAAAGGTTCCTCAGTTGCTATGACCAGTAGCATTCTGATGGCGGCCGGTTATAAAACTGGGACGTATACTTCGCCACATCTGCTAGCGTATAACGAACGTATAGCGATCAACGGTCAACCCTGCTCAGACCAACAGATTTGTGATGCCTTTGCTCGTATCGATGAAGCACGTGGTGACATTTCACTCACTTATTTTGAGTTTGCCACACTGGCCGCGGCGGAAATCTTCAGGCTTGAAAAAGTGGATATTGCCGTCCTTGAAGTCGGTATGGGAGGGCGTTTGGATGCTGTCAATTTGTTTGATACAGATATCGCGCTTATTACCCCAATTGGACTCGATCATACCGCCTGGTTGGGCGATACGCGTGAGAAAATCGCTTATGAAAAGGCGGGCATTATTCGCCCTATGACGCCCGTTGTCTGTTCAGAGACAGCACCTCCCAGTAGTCTGCTCGAACATGCTCGGAAACAAAATGCGCCTTTATACAAAGCGGGTGAGGCGTATCAGTATTCACAATTGAATGAGGATAGCTGGAGCTGGCAAGCTACTGGAAATGAAGCCAGAGTATTACCTTGTCCTGCCTTAGTGGGTGATTACCAGATACAAAATGCCGCAGCCGTCGTGCAGGTTTGTGAGTTGTTGAAAGAGCAGGGATTAACCATCACCGATACGGCTATTTTAAATGGACTGAAGCATGTCAATCTGGCTGGCAGATTTCAAGAGATCAAACGTGACAATGTGACGCTTATCCTTGATGTAACACATAATCAGCAAGGGGCTGAAAACCTTCACAAATTACTTTCACAGCGAAACTGTAAAGGTAAAACATATGCAGTGTTAGCTATGCTGAAAGATAAGGATTGTCAGTCGGTTATCCAGATCCTGCAAAAGGATATTACACATTGGTTTTTTGCAGGATTGGATGGTGACCGAGGTATGGATGCTGAGTCTCTGGCAGCAAAAGCAATATCTTCATCCGAGCTTGATAATTATAACTGTTACACCACCGTGAATGATGCCTACCAACATGCCTTACAGAAGGCAGAAACAGATGATCGGATTTTGATATTCGGATCATTTCATACTGTAGAAGCTATCATGCGAATTCTTCCTGAGTTTAACCTCAAAAATAAATAAGCTTAGTTCTGATAAAACCCATCAATAAGTTGTTGATTGGCCTCAACAAGTTTTGCACGTTTTATTTTCATGGTTGGCGTTAGCATGCCATTTTCTATTGTCCAAGGTGAGAGAGTGAGATGCACCCGGCGAATCTTGGCATAGGCAGGAAAGTCATGTAACAAGCCTCTGAACCTCTGAATGATATGTTGTTGCAGGCTTTTATCAGTAAGGCTATTTTTATTCATTGCATCTAGCTTCAACCTTTGTGCAAGTTGAAGCCACTGTTCTGCATTCAAGACAACAAGTGCAGAGAGAAAAGGCTTGCCTTCACCCACTACCAGGGCCTGTTCAAATAACTCATCACGCGTGATAGCCATTTCCATATCCACTGGCGAGACCTTCTCACCATTACTCAATACCAGAATGTCTTTAATTCGGCCGGTAATGAAGATATGTCCACTCTCAGCTATACGCGCTTGATCCCCTGTATGTAACCAGCCTTCAGCATCAATGGTATTCGCTGTAGCTTTATGGTTATTCCAGTAACCCAACATATTGCCAGGGCTTTTGACCAAAAGCTCGGCATTGTCACCTGTTCTTACTTCCACAGAAGGGATAGGTTGACCCACACTAAACGGTTCATTTTCTGAAGTTCTATTCACGCTAATGACGGGACTTGTTTCCGTTAAACCATAGCCTTGTAAAAGATTGATCCCCATGCCGATGAAAAATTCAGCAACATGATGTGGAATGGCGGCTCCGCCTGTAACAGCGATTCTTAATTGTCCACCGAAAAGGGCTTGTATATTTTTGGCTACTATTTTCTCTAATACAGGCATGAATAGGAAACTAGGAGACCAGCGATGACGACGTTGAGCGTGGAGAAAAGATGTCCAGCCTATATGAGATGTCATTTTGAGTAATAAGCGTTTGTACCAGGGCTGTGATGACAGAGAAGACTGTATACGTTGATAGATGCGTTCAAAAATACGTGGTACAGCGATCAATACAGAGGGTTTCAGCTCTTGAATATCATTGGCTAATTGTGGAATGCCTCTGGAAAAAGCCACTCTAGCGCCCGTCATCATGGGTAAATAGTAACCGGCCGTTCTCTCCAGTGTATGCGATAGGGGAAGAAAGGATAGAAAAAGATCATCTGAGCGAACTTGAAAGCACTCAAGTGAAGCGCTGGCAACAGACAAAATATTATAATGACTGAGCATAACGCCCTTGGGTTTACCTGTGGTGCCTGAAGTGTAGATGATCGTGGCTAATTGATGAGGATCTGCCTGCCAATCAATCAAGACCGGGGTAGTATCCGTTCTCAACCATTCATTCATGTATACCGCTGGTGCATCAAGTATATTTTGACCAGTAGTTTTGATAATCACACGTTTGAGTTGATGTTCGTCTGATAACGAAGGTTTCAGACGTTGCCATTGATGCTGGTTTTGTAAAAATAAACATCTGACATCAGCATCTTGCAAGATAAAAGCAAGGCTATCAGGCCGATCATCTGGGTAGAGTGGGACTGTAATGAGACCAAGACTTAAGGCTGCCTGATCGAAAAACACCCATTCCTGACAATTTTTCAAATTTAACGCGACCCGGTCGCCTGATCTCAGACCTTCTGATTTCAGCGCATGTTGCCAGATAGCTATTTGTTGTGCAGCCTCTGACCAGGTGGTGGTTTGCCACTGTTGAGTATCTGCACAAAAATGTGAATAGGCTGTGCTGTTGGGGGTTTTTCTATGCCGCTCTCTGAATAGGCCGTATAAAGTCTGAGCAGAAGCTATAGAAATATAATCTGTTGTATCCAATGACATTTACATTAACCAACGAAGTTGAACTCCTAACAAATCAACACTGACATCATAATCACCATTAAGACTATGACTTCCGTCGGACTCTCTTATCGAAGGATTGCTTGCAAATAAATGGGCATAGCCTGCATCGATAACCAGATTGTCAGAATAGTTATAGGTCGCGCCGATCGCTAACCATTTTCTGTCATTGTCAGGTATTCTTGCAGTGCGTCGTTCGGCGTTGGGAACTGGGGTTTCATCGTAGGCAATCCCTGTGCGAAACTGCCATTTATCACTGTATTGATAATTCAAGCCAATCCCATATCGCATGCTGTTATCCCAGTCTTCAGCTTTGGTACTGGTGAAGGCGCCACCATCTGATTCAATAGCAAGCTCTTCAAAACGGCTCCAACGGGTCATCGTGGCATCAGCCATAACGTACCATTTATCATTGAGCTGATGATGGATAGCAAGTGAGAGCGTTTCTGGTAAATCCACATCGCCCTGAATATCTTGTTCGATCTTGCCTATCGGTGTCGTGACTTTACCGTCCCCTTCAAGCGTATGCGAAATTTTAGAGCGATAAGCTAGAGCCAGACGTGTTTCCGGCGTCATCTGATACATAATGCCTAAGTTATAACCATAGCCCCAGTCATCCGCTTCCAATTTTACTTTTCGATCAGGAGCGCCAAATCGATCTGTCATCTGTGACAGTGTGAGATCAATGTATTCTGCACTCACACCAAATCCAATAGAGAGTTTATCTGTCGCTTTGAAAGCAATGCTTGGATTGAAATTGATGGTTTTGAGATCCGATTTCACAGCAAAATAACGGCCCACCCAATTTTCGTTATACTCAGTGACTAAGCCAAAAGGAGCAGTCACACCAAAGCCGATTGCGACTTTGTCATTAAGTGGTTTCGCAAAGTAAAAGTTAGGTACAACCGCATTGTTACCTGCATCACCATAGTCACCCCCATTTGCAGGAGAGCTCGTACCGTCGTTATTGAATTCGGTATTGGGTGCTATGTAGTTAAGTGCGAAGTCCATCTCGGCTTGTTTTAGATATACCAGGCCGGCCGGATTAAAAAAGACGGTACTGCCATCTTCAGCTGCTGCAGCACTGCCGGCGAAAGCTCTTCCTAAGCCTGTCACACTTTGCTCGATAATGGCGAAGCCTGCACCAAAACTAGCACTGCTCATGGTACTGAGTAAAAGGAAACTGGGTGCTTTTAGGATATTTAATTTCATAGTCAATTACTTGCAGCTGATTTTTGAACAAGTTGATAAAGTATCTCAAGCACCTGACAGGTGCAAGCTTTTATCAATCTCAGCTTATATCCGCTTAAAAACCAAATCCCAGACACCATGTCCCAAGCGATGACCACGTTGCTCAAATTTGGTCAGGGGACGGTAATCAGGACGTTCGATGTAAGTATTGTCGTGGCTTGTATTTTGAAAACGAGTATTGGAAGAGACATCTGCAAGCATTTGTTCCGCATAATCTTGCCAGTCTGTTGCCAGATGTAAATGGCCACCATGTTCTAATTTGTCTGCCAGGACATTGACAAACTCAGGCTGGATAATTCGCCGTTTGTTGTGGCGCTTCTTATGCCACGGATCAGGAAAGTAAATTTGAACACGGGCGAGAGCCTGATTTTTGATGCGCTGTTTAAGAAGTTGAACAGCATCGGTGCAAGCAACCCGGACATTGCTCAGCTGCTCATCGTCGATACCTTTGAGTAACTGACCGACACCAGGACGATGAACCTCTATACCTATATAGTCATGATCTGGATGATTCTTAGCCATCTCAATCAATGAGGCACCATTACCGAAACCTATTTCGATAACTTTAGGTGCGGTGCGACCAAAAAGGGCATTGAGATCAGATAAATCTGTGTCGTCTTCAATACCGAAAATGGGCCAGTGATTATCCAGAGCGCGCTGTTGTCCGGGTGTCAGACGGCCTTCACGGCGAACAAAACTACGTATTTGTCGCATCGCTTTTGTTTCAGTTGTCATAGTATTTTCGGTAAAAAATTAAAGCCGAATATGATACCTGAAGCGCTATTAGATAACACGAGAAGCAAAACTTTTTTGTCTTTTTCTCATCAGCTGAAAGGCAGAATGTGAACCTCATCACAGCCAGCATTTCTGCCATATTGCGTCGTGTTTGAAATAATAATAATGAGAATTTGATACTTTTTCATAGCGCATTTGCGGGGTAAGTTTTTGATAACAGCGTGCTAAAAATGAGTATTACCGTTATAATATCTGGTCTTTACGTAGATTCTTAAGGGTACTCCGAACCCGCAATTATCTTTGCATATATTCAGGCAAAGCATTTAAGAGAGAAGGAAAGTATGGTTCATCCAGTTTTAGAAGCCGTCACCAATGACGTCATCGAGAGAAGCAAAAAAACACGGGACATTTATCTGGCCCGTATTGATGAGGCAATGCAAAAAGGCCCTCATCGTGCTGTATTGGGCTGCGGTAATTTAGCTCATGGATTTGCTGCCTGCTCGATGTCAGAGAAAGCAGACTTAGCTGCTGATAAAAAAGCCAATATTGCGATTATCTCTTCCTACAACGACATGCTATCAGCGCATGAGCCGTTCAAAGATTTCCCAGCAATCATTAAGAAAGCAGCCACTGAAGCTGGCGGCGTAGCCCAGTTTGCTGGTGGTGTACCAGCCATGTGTGATGGTATTACACAGGGTCAACCCGGCATGGAACTCTCACTTTTCAGTCGTGACGTTATCGCTATGGCGACGGCTGTTGGCCTAAGTCACAACATGTTTGATGCGGCAATGTACCTCGGTGTTTGTGACAAGATTGTTCCAGGCTTGTTGATTGGTGCATTGAGTTTCGGGCATTTACCAGCCGTTTTCGTTCCAGCAGGCCCTATGCCGAGCGGCTTACCCAATAAAGAAAAAGTACGTATTCGTCAGCTTTACGCTGAAGGCAAAGTAGGTCGTGACGAATTACTGAAAGCTGAGTCAGAGTCATACCACAGCCCGGGTACATGTACATTCTACGGCACAGCGAATAGTAACCAGATGATGGTTGAAATGATGGGGCTTCACCTTCCTGGTAGCTCATTCATTAATCCTAACACTCCGCTGCGTGATGCATTAACCAAACGCGCAACTGAACAAGCACTCAAATTTACAGCATTAGGTGATGACTATCGTCCAATTGGTCATATGATCGACGAGAAAGCGATATTAAACGCATTGGTTGGTCTGTTAGCCACTGGTGGTTCAACGAATCACACTATTCACTTAATCGCGATTGCACGTGCAGCTGGCATCATCATTAACTGGGACGATTTTGACCGTCTGTCAAAAATCATTCCATTAGTGACACGTATCTACCCGAACGGTACTGCCGATGTGAATCACTTCCAGGCTGCTGGTGGTATGGGGGTATTGATTCGTGAACTATCTAAACACGGTTTAATGCATACTGACATCATCACCATCGGTGATGAGAAAGGTATGGAGCAGTACACTAAAGAACCGACACTGAAAGACGGTACTTTGACATGGGAAGAAGGCCCTGAAGCCTCACTTGATACTGATGTTATCGGTAGTGTTCCTGCACCGTTTGCTACAAGTGGCGGTTTACACCTTATCAAAGGTAATCTTGGTCGTGGTATGTCTAAGATATCTGCCGTTGACCCTAAACATCAAGTCGTTGAAGCGCCCGCGATGGTCTTTGATAATCAAGACCATGTCGTTGAAGCATTCAAACGTGGTGAAATGAATAAAGACGTGATTGTTGTCCTGCGTTTCCAAGGACCAAAATCAAACGGTATGCCTGAGCTGCATAAATTGACACCACCATTGGGCGTATTACAGGATAAAGGCTTTAAAGTCGCACTTGTGACTGATGGCCGCATGTCTGGTGCATCAGGTAAAGTGCCTTCTGCTATTCACTTATGTCCTGAATGTGCTGATGGTAGCATCCTCACCAAAGTACGTGATGGCGATATGATTCGTCTTGATACACAGCGTGGTGAGTTGAATGTGTTGGTCGACGAAGAAGAACTGAACTCACGTATGGCTTGTGTACTGGCTAATACTGAACATCACTATGGCATGGGCCGTGAACTGTTTGATAGTTTCCGCCAAGGCGTTTCATCAGCTGAAACAGGTGCCATCAACATGTTTAATGTCGAATAATTATTTGGAATAAGTTAATCAATGTCTAAAACAATTCAAGAGATCATGAAAGTATCGCCGATTGTACCGGTGATGGTTATCAATAATGTTGAACATGCTGTGCCCTTAGCTAAAGCTTTGGTTAAAGGTGGTTTGAAGGTTCTGGAAATTACTCTAAGAACAGATGCAGCACTTGAATCTATCCGTCGTATCAAAGCAGAAGTGCCTGATGCTATCGTTGGTGCCGGTACTATCATCAACATCGAAACACTCAATGCAGCAATTGATGCCGGCGCTGAATTTATCGTCAGTCCTGGTACCACAGAAAAATTAATTGACGCGGCATTAAAAACTGGCGTGCCTTTATTACCTGGTGTGGCCGATCCAAGCCAGGCAATGGCGCTGCTTGAAAAAGGTATCACAGCAATGAAATTCTTCCCTGCGGAAGCCGCGGGTGGTGTGCCAATGTTGAAATCAATCGGTGCGCCGATTCCACAAATCACCTTCTGCCCAACGGGTGGTGTCAACCAGAAAAATGTGAAGGACTATTACAGTCTTTCTAATGTAGGTTGTGTTGGTGGCTCATGGATGTGTGCTGCAAGCTTAGTTGATGCGGAAAACTGGGATGAAATTACTCGTCTTTCTGCTGAAGCGATTGAATTAGCGACTGCCTAAGCGCGAATCCAATAAGAATAAAAAGGCTGGGATTATCCCGGCCTTTTTTATGCCTGTCTTACCAGCAAAATGCCTTTTGATAACCAGTCTGTTATTAACTCTTTGGCGCCATTTTTTATCAGCTGATAATCAAGCTGTGGCATGGCCTCGCCAATAGCATCAATAACCGACTCAACGTCTTCTCCCTGGCTGATTTGCTCGAAGAGATGTGCGCTTAGACCATTGAGTTCGATGAACTTTACGTCATCCGTTTTATTGCGATATACCAGAAGATAATGAGGCTGTTCAGATGGCGTGGTTGGCTGAAAATCATCACAAATCTGATGTACAGGAAATTGGAAACTTAATAGCCAGGCGAGGGGGGAGCCTTGATAAGACATGGGCAACATATTGGTTTTCTCATCAATCTCACTACATTGCCATTCTTCCTCGGCAATACTTAATGCCAATTCAACCCACTCATAATGAGCCAGCTCTTGTAAAAAAGGCATGGTCTCATTTACGTCATGCTGTTGATTCAAATATTCAATGAACTCTTTTGAGACATCAACAAAGCGCGGTGATTGGCAAAAATGATTTTTCATAAAGGATCTGACCAGTGCCAGCCAGTCATTTTCGTTCATCAGTTGCCGTATAACGGGAAAAGCACTGGATAAGGTGCTGTCTATATTATTAAAAAATAAATCGCGGTAAATCGCCATTCGACGGCTTTCCAGCTGGTTTGGAATAGGCTGATGTTCAGGATCTCGGATATAGGCGGCAAACTGATATTGTGTTTCTTGAAACTGATTAGCCATGTCGAGCCTGCATATCATATGGCTGTTGTTGATATTGTCTGATGATCGTCATCTCATCAAACAAATGTGACAGAGAAGGAATATTAAAGTCACGCTCGAGCAGGGTAGGGATAATGCCATGCCGGTCGTAAGTATGACTGAGGAGCTGCCAGACAGGGTCGACAATATCAGCACCATGAGTATCGACAATCAAATCCTCTGCTTCATTGTAATGTCCGGCAATATGGAGATACGCAATTCGATCCGTCGGCATCGCATCGATAAAGTGCTTGGCGTCATAACCATGATTGATACTGTTCACATAAACATTATTTACATCTAATAACAGACCACAATTTGCTTCTTCTAGTACCTCTCGCGTGAAATCAACTTCAGTCATTTCTTGGCCTGGGGCGGCGTAATACGACACATTTTCTATAATAAGTTGTCTTTCGAGAATATCCTGAACCTGCTTAATACGCTCTGAAACATAATGAACAGACTCAGCAGTAAACGGAATCGGCATTAAGTCATAAAGGTGGCCATCATCACTGCAAAAGCTTAAATGCTCGCTATAACTAACGATATGATGCTTGTCGAAAAACTGTTTCAACTGTTTGAGAAAAGCGACATCTAGTGGTGCTGGGCTACCTATAGACAGTGATAAACCGTGACACATCATCGCAAAGCGTTCACAAGCAGCCGTGAATTGCTTAGCATATTTGCCACCGAGTCCCATCCAGTTCTCTGGCGCGACTTCCATAAAGTCGATATCAGGATTGCCCAATTCTAAGAGTTCTTCAATAAATTGTCGGCGTAGTCCAAGGCCTGTTCCTGAGACCGGACATGATGGGTGCGCCATTTTCTTCTCCTGCAGAATGCTGTCTTGATAAGACGAGTTCATGCTGCGATTGTTACAACTATCAGTCTAAATTAATTTCAAACATGGTCCGGTCAACACCGACATTGCCTGTTTTTGTGTCTACAACATAAAGAATAGCTTTGTAGTGACCATTCTTATTCAATTGGGTTTTTGCTGAGAAGATGCCGATGGGCCCTGTAAAGCTTAATGGAATTTCATCTATCTTTTTCTCATCCTGCATCACAATGGCTTTAGCTTCATAATCATCTGGATTCCACAGACCATTTTTCTTAATAGGACAGCCACACATTAATGAAGCATTCAGATAGAACTCAACAACACCGTCCTGTAAGACCTGTGTCCAACCGTCAGCAATAAAGCCAGGCATTTTGATGGTGATGCCGTCACCTAATAAATCTTTGCCGGGGATCAACCAGGTAGTGACACTGGCCTCTTGTAGAGACTGACGGTATGCATAGGGGCCGAACAAGGTAATTTTAACCAGACGCGGTGTATCGATATCTACCGTTGCCAGATAGCCAGCAGTATTATTATCTGCAAGCCTATCGCCACGTTGAACTGGATTTTTGATTAAACGATCAGTATCACCGGTGCCACCATGAATCCAACCTTCGTCGAGTAATTCATCTGTCTCGGCATCTTTGATAGTTACCCGAACGCCACCCACACTCGTGCCGATAAATTTAGCATCAACAGCCATTGCTCTAATCATTACTTGCGTGGATTCTGCCTGGGCAACCAAGGGTAAAAACGAGAGTGTCAGCAACAAAAATGAGATGTAAGAAAATCTACGCATGATATACCCCTTAGTTATTCGTCTGTAGCCAAGCATCAAATCCACCCGCGATAGAGTAAACATGTTGATAGCCCATCGTTTGTAATGTTTGGGCAGCCAATGCGGATCGTCCACCTGATTTGCAGTAAACAATAATAGCTTGCTCAAGGTTAGTCAGTGATGGGTGAGAATTCAGTGAAAACTCCAGCATACCTCTGGGAATAGGCAGCGCATTGGCTATGTGGCCTGCCTCATATTCTGCTGGTTCTCTGACATCAATGACCGTGGCACTATCCAACATGGACATCGCATCTTCACAGCTGATTTCATTAATTTCACTTTTGGCTCGTTTGACCAAATCCATTGCAGTTAGGCTCATAACAACCTCATTATTGTTTACAGATGATGAAACACACGATAACAAATTCTGTGTATTAGTAAATGCTAATTTTCTAAATAATAGACAAGCATTAAAGTAGGGATAGTAGTATCAGAATCAATAAAACGCATAACAGTGAATCTGCAAATATGTAATAGTCCTTTCTCATTACGTTTCATAGCGTCATAATGTGAAACAGATACATATTGATGCTCAAGATGCATCAGCCAAAACTGATGAAATAACCTGGTTAATCTATGTTTGCTTATATTGTCCGAAGGATTCTCTATGCGTTTCCGATTTTAATCGGGGTCAACGCGCTCACCTTTGCTTTGTTTTTTATGGTTAATACGCCGGATGATATGGCGCGAATGCATCTGGGTGAAAAGCACGTCACTCAAGAAGCGGTAAATGTCTGGAAAGAAGAGAGAGGATATAACAAGGCGTTGCTCTGGAATCATGAGCAGCAGGGCATGGATAAACTCACCGATACGATATTCTTTGATAAATCGCTGAGTCTGTTCGCCTTTGAGTTTGGTCAGGCAGATGATGGCCGCGATATTGGCGAAGATATTCAAACACGTATGTGGCCCAGCCTGGCGATAGCGGTTCCCGTTTTCATTATAGGTATGCTGGCCAATATCACCTTTGCCATGCTGATGGTGTTTTTCAGAGCCAGTTATCTCGATCTCAGTGGGGTTATTCTCTGTGTTGTGCTGATGTCTATTTCTGGGCTGTTTTACATTATCGGTGGCCAGTTTTTGGTGGGAAAGATCATGCAGCTTGTCCCGTTATCAGGCTACGCACAAGGGTTAGATGCTTTTAAATTCGTTATTTTACCTGTCTTTATTGGTATCGTTTCTGGTATTGGCTCAGGTTCACGCTGGTATCGCACTCTATTTCTGGAAGAAGTTTCAAAGGATTATGTTCGCACTGCCAGAGCGAAAGGCTTATCTGAAATCAGAGTGTTATTCGTACATGTTCTGAAAAACGCCATGATACCCATCTTAACTGGGGCGGTAGTGGTTTTGCCTACCTTGTTTATGGGAAGTTTAATCCTTGAATCCTTCTTTGGTATTCCCGGCTTAGGCAGTTACACCATTGATGCTATCCAGGCCCAGGACTTTGCTATCGTGCGTTCAATGGTCTTTCTGGGATCGGTTTTGTACATTGTGGGGCTGGTACTGACAGATATTTCCTATACCTTAGTTGACCCAAGAGTAAGATTAGATGGTTGATAAGATTGATGTGCGTCAACAAGCTTTAAGCTGCTTGTTGATGAATGACCCATGGCAGAAAGCACAGCACACAAGAACGCTCTACGAGCAAGTAAGTAAAGAAGGTTTTTATTTAAACCGACAATCACTTGATGTACCGACGATACCAGGCAGACCAGACAAGCCAGACTTAGTCCCACCCAAAGCGTTACCGCGTCGACGTAATAATCAACAAACGGGTCATGCCACACTGATTCACGCCATATGTCATATTGAGTTTAACGCGATTAATCTGGCACTGGACGCGACAGCCCGGTTTGCTGATATGCCCGAGGCTTTTTATCTGGACTGGATGCAAGTTGCTTATGAAGAAGCACATCATTTCTTATTATTAGATGAACATTTGCAAAGCATGGGGTTTCATTATGGTGATTTTCCCGCCCATGATGGTATGTGGGAAATGGCGCAGAAGACACATCATGATCCTCTGACAAGGATGGCATTAGTGCCTCGTGTGTTAGAGGCGAGGGGATTAGACGTCACACCATCGATGATGAAGAAGTTAAAAAACTCAGGTGATCATAAAGCGTTTGATATTTTGACACTGATTTTGGAAGAAGAGATTGGTCACGTGACCATCGGTACTCGCTGGTTTAATTTTCTGTGCGAGCAACGGAGTGTAGACCCTTTCGAGACGTTTAAAACCTTACTTCATAACTACTTCAATGGTGAGATTCGTGGCCCGTTTCATACAGAGGCCAGATTGGATGCAGGATTTACACAGCAGGAAATGGATTTGCTCGAATCACAGGCCGTGTACAAAAAGCAGGGCTGATTATTCAGCCGCTGCTTTTTTCTTTTTCTCCATTTCTGCTTTCTGCCGACGGGATTCTTTCGGATCAGCAATCAATGGACGATAGATCTCGATACGGTCTTTATCATTCAACTCGGCATTCAATTTACACATTTTGCCAAAGATACCGACTTTATCTGTTTTTAAATCGATTTGTGGGAAACGCTCTAAGATGCCAGAGCGTTTGATTGCTTCTTCTACGACGCAATCTTTAGGGACTTCGATAGGAATAATGACTTGTTCATTCGGTAGCGCGTAAGCTACCTCAATTAGCATTAAATCAGCGTTTTCCATAGATTTCCTGTGCACGTTTACAAAAAGCTTCTACCAATGAGCCTGAGATTTGAGTGAAAACAGGGCCTAATGCTAAGTCTAATAAGCGGGTAGAAAACTCGAAGTCCATATCAAGCTGGACGCGACACCCCTGGTTATCGCCAATAGGTTTAAATTGCCAATGGCCTTCTAAGTGACGAAAGGGGCCGTCAATTAACTCGATCCGAATGGCATTGCCATGATCGAGCACGTTTCTGGTGGAAAATTCATGATGAATGCCGCCTTTGGCTATATCCAGAGAGGCGCAAATAACATCTTCATTTTTACTGATAATTCTGCTGTCGCGACACCAAGGCAAAAACCGTGGATAGGCTTCAACATCATTAACCAAATCAAACATTTGATCAGGTGTGTACATGACCAGAGAGCTTCGTGTGATGGTAGTCATTGAAATCCGGTTACGTCATTAATTAATTCAGAAGACCGATAAGATTGGCAAAGACAATCATAATTGCAATCGGTGTAATAAAACGTACAAGTACTCGCCAAGTCGAATACAGCACTCCATTGCCCAATCCCAGCTCATCCATCGAGCTTTGTCGCTTCATTACCCAGCCTGCAAAGAAGGCTATCAGTAATCCGCCCAAAGGCAACATAATATTCGCTGTAAGGTAGTCAAGCAACTCAAACATCGTTAATCCGAATAATGTCCATTCCCGGCCGATGTTAAATGAGAAGATTGTTAGCAGACCTAATAACCAAATTATGGCACCTGAGTAAACACTGGCTCGGAGTCTTGTCATATTCTTATTTTCTACTAACCATACAACAATTGGCTCAACCAGTGAAATGCCAGAACTCCAGGCAGCAAATAATAATAAGACAAAAAAGATACCGCCAAAGAACTCACCGCCCGGCATATGACCAAAGGCAATTGGTAGCGTATCAAAAATTAAACTCGGTCCTTGGCCTGGTTCTAAACCATTGGCAAATACGAGAGGGAAGATCGCCAAGCCAGCAAGTAATGCCACGCCTGTATCCATCACAGAAATAGTCAGAGAGACTTTGAATATAGAGGCTTTTTGAGGCAGATATGACCCATAGACCATAATCGCCCCCATCCCCAGACTCAATGTAAAAAAGGCGTGTCCCATTGCGGTCAGCACGCCTGTATGTGTCAGCTTAGAAAAATCAGTCGCGAATAAAAAGTCCACACTTTGATGAAAATATTCGCCAGTGTTATAGCCATATCCCACTAACATCAAAATGATAATAAATAGGGCGGGCATGATAATGCGAACAGATTTTTCTAAGCCATGCTGAACACCACGAATAACGATAGCTACCGTCATCAGCATAAAGATGGTGTGCCAGGCCAATAAGCGTTCTGGATCATTGACTAAGGCTTTATGAATACTAATGGCGCCGTCAGCAGTGACCCCTTCAAACACCCCCGCAAATGCGCGGGGAATATAGGCCATCGCCTGTCCAGCAATCACACTATAATAGGAAAGAATCAAAAAGCCGGTTAATACTCCCATGCCACCAAGCCACTGCCAGTGTTTGCTCTTGCCTTCTTCTTCGGCAATGGATTTCAAGGTATTCATGGGGTTTTGTCGACCACGTCGACCAATTAGAATTTCAGCCATCATCAGTGGCACACCGATAATAGCAATACATAAGAGATAAACTAAAACAAAGGCACCGCCACCGTTTTCACCAGCGATGTAAGGAAATTTCCAGATGTTTCCCAGGCCAACAGCCGATCCTGTTGCTGCAAGAATAAATGCCCAGCGAGATGTCCACTCGCCATGAATCGACTTGGTTGGTCTAGCCATTCGGTCGCCTCAAAATAGTAAATTCATTCGATTGTACCCAAAATATTTGGCTTTCAACAAACTGCACTCATTTTGTTGTTATGAATGATAAATAATGAAGCCGCCGTTTAAACACTCTATAATATGCACATGGCAGCGAAAAAGAATAAAAAGAAAGTAGGCGAAAATACCATCGCAGTGAACCGCAAGGCACGGCATGAATTTTTCATCGAAGATAGATTTGAAGCAGGACTCGTTCTCGAAGGATGGGAAGTGAAAAGCCTGCGTGATGGAAAAGCTCAGCTCAACGAGAGCTATGTGCACGTTCGCAATGGTGAAGCCTGGTTAGCTAACGCACTCATTACCGCGTTAAAAACAGCATCAACGCATATCAAACCAGAGCCGCAACGTGACCGTAAATTACTGCTGCATCGTGCTGAATTACACAAACTGATTGGTGCGGTAGAGCGCAAAGGTTACACACTTATTCCTTTAAATATGTACTGGAAAAAGGGCATGGCCAAGATTGAAATTGCGCTGGCTAAAGGTAAACAACTACACGATAAACGCGCAACCGAAAAAGATCGCGACTGGAATCGTGATAAAGCCAGAATTCTGAAAGCAAGATAAGTTTTCACTGGTTGAAAAACGTCACATCCGTTACAATATAAGAGTTCAACACTTTGGGGGCGACCTGGCTTCGACG
>NZ_DBNG01000033.1:91718-99695 GCF_002299105.1 Methylophaga sp. UBA678 | reverse complement strand
GGCGATCCCAAGCTTAGAAAACGACACAGATGGTCTTGGCGCAGTCGGTGCATACAAATCACTGTCTAGCTGGACTAACCTGGGTGGTGTTCTGAGTGTATTCAGCCTGTAAGACCCAGATGATATAGATTACTCTGTAATCTTAATCTGAATAAAAGGCCCGGCATCTTTTGATGTCGGGTCTTTTTTTTGAAACAAATATGTTAGCTTTATGGTCGAAAGTTTTTCATAATCAAAAAAAGGAAGAGAGAATGACCAAAATAAAGTATTGGGCACTAGTTATTATGGGAGTCCTACTGGGTTCAACATCCTCATATGCAGCAGGTGACTTGAAGCCACTACCTGGACAAAAAGCCGTTCGCGTCTGTGCCGATGGCTATAACCTACCTTACTCAAATAGAGAAGGGGAAGGTTTTGACAATAAGATTGCTGAGCTATTAGGTAAAGAATTAGGATTACCTGTTGAGTATTACTTTTTCCCGCAACGAATTGGCTTTTCACGAAATACAATTAAAAAAGTTGATCCAGAGACAGGATTGTTTTTGTGTGATTTAGCGATGAGTATTCCAGAGCATACTGACTTTCTAAAACCAACTAAACCATATTGGAGCTCAATTGAAGCGATGGTTTATCGTAAAGGCGAAGGGTATGAACTGAATCAATTAAAAGATATTGCTACAGCCAAAAAAGATGGTAAACCACTGCGCATTGGTATTTTTGATCGTGGCGTAGCAACAAAAGCGCTGTTGGATCTTGGTTTGGCTGACCAAATTCAATATTTCCAAATGATGCCAGGCGATGCCCGTGTTAATGCAGGTCGGATCATTAATGAAGAATTGGCAAAAGATACAATTGATGTGGCATTACTATGGGGCCCGATTGCAGGTTATTACGCTAACGAATCAGATGTTCCGATGACAGTACAGCCTTTGAATGAATTAGGTGAGGCCTTTATTTTTAGTTTTAGTATGGGAACACGCTATCAGGATAAAAAATGGAATGCACTTCTGAACGAGTTTCTAGCAAAAAATAAAGATGAGATTGATGCAATAATGGCTCAATATCATTTGCCTTCACTGGAAAATGTGAATCCATATCCTAAAAAACGTGTTCGCAAAGATGATGACGATTAGGATGAAGTAAACCGGTATCGGGGTGACTATTCAATAGTTGCCCCGATAATTGTTTTCAGGTTGAGATTAATTTTTTTTGCAAATTCGCTTTGCTTTGTATCGGCGACATCTTCATCCATTAATTTTGTGCTAACCACCACGCCATCTGAACCAGACTGACGTACACTAATAAAACAGGGCATCTCGTTGATGAGCTGTGGATTAATTTGCATCATTTCTTTGGCATAGGTGATATTACAAAAGTTGGTGATAGTCGCTAGAGGAAAATCATCATCTCCCCGATCCCGGACCGCTTGTCCGATATGACTACGATGGATAATGCGATAGTTTTGCTCAGAAATAGCAATATCAAGATTTAACAGGGTGTCATCAAATGAATAAGGGCTAGTGCGTTCATATATCTGAGCCGCAGGCTGAAATTGACTGCACGAAATAAGGAAATATAGTGTCAAAACTAACAATATTGCTTTCATGGAGCGCGTAATTAAACGATCATGTTTCATAAGGTTATCGCTAATTTATAATGAATAGCCATAAAGAATAACACTATAAAATTGAAGTAAAAAAGAGAGAGGTTCGAAGTGAAAAAAATACTAATGCTATGTGTGACAGGCTGGCTTCTTGTTCTATTCAGTTCTGCATATGCTGAGCCGGGGTTTTCTGAAGTCAATAATGAGTTGTTTGATAAAGCACACTTAAAAAACATTACTCAGCCAGGTGAATTAACATACCAATATAAAAAAGAGAGTTTTGTTGAAGACTCACGACAAGACACTATAAAAATGCAGGTGTCTAATATTCGTAATACTGGTCGTAGTGATCTCGCGTTTGATTTTTTTACCGGCAAATTTAAACGTCCATACGAACCTATGGAAAATCAGCGTGGCAATGGTGTGTTTGTCTTATTCTTAGAGTTTGATGTACACGATATGAAGCGCCTGACTGGCGGTGAATGGCGTTATTTCCAGCGTAAAATTCGCTGGGCGATGGCGGCAGGTGCAGAAAAAAAACAGGTTGATATTGATTACAACGGTAAAAAAGTGAAGGGCACGCAGTATATTATTCAACCGTATATCAACGATCCTAAAAATGCACGTTATAAGCTATATGCGAGCAAATATTATATATTTACTCTATCAGAAGAAATTCCTGGTGAAATTTATCAGGTTAGGACCATTGTGCCCGATGGCGACACTTGGCATGAAGGTGAAGCGGCTTTGGTTGATGAAAGTATTACTTTTGAGAGTTATGAGCCAGCCTAAGTTATTATTTATCAGACAGGAACATGATTGAACGGGCTAACAACAGCCCGTTTTTTTTATATGAAACTACTATCTCGTTTTCGGAGTATTCAAGGCTCATTATTATTACATGAGCTTAGCTTCTTCATTATTATTCTGGTGACTGCCAGTGTTGGTATTGTCTGGGCGTTTGCATGGCAGCAAAGTTCGGAGGAATCTTTACGGCTAACCTCGATGAATAATCATATGCAAAATATCCGGGGTGAGTTATATCGACAATTAAAAGAAGTCTTTGATGCAAACTTTTTAGATGATGAGTCTGCTCCTGAGGAATATGAAGACTATACCAACAGAATCAATGGATTCATTCAGGAACTCAAACAGGAAGCAATTGAAGGGAGAGAATTACACGCAGTTATCGATATTGAGGTTGCTTATCAGCGATTTCACGGTGAGACATCTCTATTACTAACGGCAGATAATCCTTCTGAGCAGCAAAAAGAGTTACTTAACCTACAATTGGAAAAATACACCTTTAAAGAGCTTGAGGATGCTTTTGGCCAGTTTGAAAGCTTACTTAATAGTAAGCAGTACGCATTGGCTGATGATCGGCAGAAATGGATGTCACAGTTAATGTTATTGGTTCCTATCCCTGTCTTACTGGCATTCACTTTATTGTTACTGTCACGACAGTTTGTTAATAATAATGTACTTAAACCTCTCGCCAGAGTTATGCATGGCGCGCGGCGTTTTAGTAAAGGTGATCTCAAGCATGAAATAAAGCGTGGTGGCGTGGAGGAATTAGTTCGTCTCTCTGATGCGATAAATTCTATGGCGAATGATTTGGCCATCAATCGTGATCGGCTCATTGATGCAAAAAAACAAGCTGCTTTGGGTGAGCTGGTTCCTATTGTTGCCCACAATATCAGGAACCCATTAGCAGGAATACGCGCTGCATCACAAGTTACGCTTGATGAGAATACGGAACCAGAAATTCAGGAAGCACTAAAAGATATCATTATCGCTGTTGACCGTCTTGAACGTTGGGTGACCTCCTTATTAACCTATTTGCATCCTATCAAAGCCCATTTTATTTACCATTCATTGACCGCTGCCGCTGATAATTCACTCCTAATGATGGATTTGCAGCTTAAAGACAAAGATATACAAATCAGACGTGAAGGCTGGGATATTGGCTCTACTGAGCTGATGATTGACATTAATTTGATGGAGCAAGCTATATTTAACCTCCTACAGAATGGGATTGAAGCATCAGCTGTTTCATCAGAAATAGTACTGGTATACAAAGAAGACATTGATCACATTGAACTCAGCATTCGTGACAAAGGGAAAGGAATTAACTTTGATCCAATAGAAGAGAATGTGATTGGTAGAGATGAAACCAAGCGACTCAGTTTTGGTTTAGGCATCCCTTTTACTTTAAAAGTCATAAAACAGCACCAAGGAGAGCTAATTTATAACGCTAACGAGGAAAAAGGCACTTCGGTCACAATTAAACTACCCAAATTAATTAAGGTTACTTGATGTTGAATGTTTTACTAGTCGAAGATGAAACATTGTTTGCAAAATCTGTTTTGAAGCGGCTTCAAAGAGAAGGTCATACCGCAACAGTGATGGAAACGATCACTGATGCCAATGAGTATTTAGAAAAATCATTACCCGATGTCATCTTGCTCGATGTTCGTTTACCGGATGCTAGTGGACTCGATTTTTTACAGAGTCTGAGAGCGCATCAATCATGGCATGCCATTCCTGTCATTATGATGACAGCCTACGGTGAGTTAGAAGATGCCGTTCAAGCCATGAAACTGGGGGCAACAGACTATCTGAAAAAGCCGGTCGACTTAGATGAGCTCGTACTGACTTTAAATAAGGTGATGCAAACACAAAAGCTGAGCCAGCAACTTGACTATTCCCATGTGCGAGAGGCACATGGTAGCGAGCCTGTGGTGATGATCGGTCACAGTAGTGCCATGCATTCAATTAAGCAGCAAATGGAACGCATAATCCAGTTAGTTGATCGTGCCGAAACTGAGTTTCCCATTATTTTGATCAATGGTGAGACAGGTACAGGTAAAGATGTGCTCGCGCGCTACTACCATCAATCGGGTAAATGGTGTGACAAACCTTTTGTGCACGTTGATTGTGCTGCATTACCAAAAGAATTAATAGAAGCTGAGCTTTTTGGCTATGAGCGAGGGGCATTTACAAATGCACACCAAGCTAAAGCAGGACTCATTGAAGTTGCTGAAGCTGGCACTGTTTTTTTGGATGAGATAGGCGAACTGCCAATTGAATTGCAATCGAAATTACTGAATGTCTTAGAGCGGCGTCAGGTGAGACGTATTGGTGCTACACAGGAAAGACCCGTCTCTGCACATTTTATTGCAGCCACAAACCGTGATCTTCCTCAAATGGTAGCTGATGGTGAGTTTCGCTCAGATCTGTACTTTCGTCTAAACGTCATACAGTTACAGATGCCTCCACTCAGAGAGAGAAAAATGGATATTGCACCACTCGCGGCGCATTTTGTCGCCATAGTGGCAAGACGATATGGACTTGATTTACCCGTTTTTACTGAGACCGCGGTAAATGCATTGGAAGATTACCACTGGCCTGGCAATATTCGCGAGTTACAGCACGTGGTTGAACGTGCCGTCATGATGTCTACAGATGGTTTAATAGATATACCCCAGTTAATAATGCAGACAACCGTCACGAAATCACTTCAACAAGATCCTGTTGAAGTACTTGGACATATGACCTTGGAACAAGTAGAAAAATATTTATTAGAAAAAGCGCTGGAACGCACTGCTGGAAACGTTTCACGTGCTGCTCGTGAGCTTGGCTTAACCAGAATGGCGATGCGTTATCGTATGGAAAAATATCAGCTATAAACTATTTGACGACTTTCAGGCTTGGACGGCTTGCTGGTTTTTTAGCTGTTTTTTCCACTGTTTCATCTGGCTCAGGTGAATGTGGTGGTGGAGGCGGATTATCCTCTTCTGGAAAAAACATACCTTCATTATTTTCTTTGCTATAAATTGCCTGAACAGCAATCACGGGGATAAAAATATCCATCGGCTTTCCTGCAAATCTTGCTGAAAAGCTGAGCCAGTCATTGTTGATATGAAGATCTCTAACCGCATCAGGTGCAATATTGAGCACGATACGTCCATCACGTACAAAATCAGTGGGTACTTGAACACCATCATACTCTGTATTGACCAATACATATGGTGTGCTGGCATTATCGAGTAACCACTCATGTATAGCTCGAATAAGATATGGCTTTTGTGAAGTCATAAGATTTATCGCATGGCCTTTTCTGCTGGCGTTAAACTCAGTTGAAAACTCTCTCTACGGAAAATTTTCTGTGCATATTTTTCTACTGCAGCGGCGCTGGCAGGCAGCTTTATTTTTAAAGCTGGAAGTCGCCATAACAATGGCGCAAGCGTGCAATCCAATATAGAAAATTCATCACCCATAAAAAATGCTGAGTCTTCAAATAAGGGCGCAAGTACCGTCAAGTCTTCTTGAATCGTTTTACGGGCTTTGCTGACATTCCCTTTTTCACGTCCTGAGATGACATTCCAGTGTGAGTACCAATCTTTATCAACTCTATAAAGCATTAGACGTGTCTTTGCCCTGGCGACTGGGTCAACAGGCATCAATGGTGGATGAGGAAAACGTTCGTCTAAATATTCAGCAATGACACTGGCATTGAATAGCACTAAGTCACGATCAAATAATGTTGGACCAATACCATAAGGATTAGCAATGGCAACCTCTTCTGGCCAATTGCCTTCGGTTAAAGACTCAATATTGGCATCAATCTCTTTTTCATGAAGAATGATACGGATCTGATGACTAAAAGGACAGATAGGATCAGAGAAAACCGTCATTTTAGAACGGCGAGTACTATTCATTTTTTATCTGATCCTATCATCTGTTATTTTCATCAATGGTGACTTAGTGAATATCTTTCCAGAAAGCTTTTTTCAATGGATATGCAATCAGTAAAAATAATACCAGATACAGCAGAACCCATTTGGCAAGTGCCATTCTCTGAAGTTTTGATGGCTCACCAATATATTCAAGAAAGTTAACTAAATCATAAACTAACTGATTATATTCATGTGTAGAAAGTGGTGCATTTTCAGGTGAAATTAATTCGCCTGTTTTCTCGTCTTTGGTCTGATAACCCTGTTGTTCCCATAGAACATGCGGCATACCAACATCTTTAAATGCCAGGTTATTCGTACCAACGGGACGAGAAGAATCAAGATAAAATGTTCTCAGATAAGTATATAACCAGTCTGTTCCTCTGGAACGCGCGATCACAGATAAATCTGGTGGTGTTACACCAAACCATTTTTTTGCATCTTCTGGGCGCATAGCAACCGTCATGGTGTCACCCACCTTATCAGATGCGAACATCAGATTATCTTTGACCTGATCATCCGTTAACCCCAAATCTTTTGCCATACGGTTATACCGCATATAGGCAGCCTGATGACAACTCAAACAATAGTTAACGAAGGTTTTTGCACCCCGTTGAAGAGAAGCTTGATCAGTAATATCAACTTCAACTTTATCAACGTGAGTGGCTTCTGCTGCTAGCACCTGAAATGAGGTGAGCGAAATTAATAATGTCAGTATTAATGATTTCATTTGAATGTCACCCTTTCTGGCACAGGTTTATCTTTGTCAAATTTCGTATAAAACGGCATAAAGATGAAGAAAGCAAAATAAACGACTGACGAAATTTGAGCTATCAGTGTGTACAGCTCTGTAGCAGGTTGTGTGCCTAAAAAGCCGAGAACAAAGAAGCTGATAATAAACAAGGTAAGAGCGATCTTAAAGTATGGACCACGGTAACGAATGGATTTAACCGGACTTCTATCTAACCAAGGTAATAGAAATAAAAAGACGATAGATAAGCCCATTGCTACCACACCAGGAAATGCAGAGGCATTGATACTCGGTACAGCCCTCAAAATGGCATAAAAAGGAGTGAAGTACCAAACAGGTGCAATATGTTCTGGTGTTTTTAATGGATCCGCAGGGATGAAGTTAGCATGCTCCAGGAACCAGCCACCCATCTCTGGCATGTAAAACAATACCAGTGAGAATATGATGAGGAAGACGATAACGCCCACGATATCTTTCACCGTGTAGTAAGGGTGAAAAGGAATGCCGTCTAAAGGCTTACCTTCCTTGTTTTTTAGTTTCTTGATTTCAACGCCATCAGGGTTGTTGGAGCCAACTTCATGCAAAGCAATGATGTGTGCGACAACAAGCCCAAGCAAGACTATAGGTAAAGCAATGACATGGAAGGCAAAGAAACGATTCAGCGTGGCATCTGCAACAACAAAGTCACCTCGAATCCATAATGCCAGTTGCTCACCTATAAAAGGAATGGCGCCGAATAGCGAAATAATAACTTGAGCACCCCAATAAGACATTTGTCCCCAAGGTAGTGTGTAACCAAGAAAGGACGTTGCCATCATTAAAAAATAAGTAAATACTCCAAGAATCCAGTTTAACTCTCTTGGATACTTATAAGAACCATAATACAT
>NZ_DBNG01000033.1:91287-91495 GCF_002299105.1 Methylophaga sp. UBA678 | reverse complement strand
ATAACCCATGAATGCTTCAGCCATGAGAACAAGGTATATCAGCATCCCGAATAACCATACAAGTTCACGTGGTTGCTTATACGAACCGTAGATTAAGCCTCGAAACATATGAAGATAAACGACAACAAAAAATGCTGAGGCACCAGTGGAATGCATATACCGTATCAGCCAACCCCATTGAACATCGCGCATGATGTATTCAACAGAA
>NZ_DBNG01000033.1:0-90989 GCF_002299105.1 Methylophaga sp. UBA678 | reverse complement strand
CATGATGTATTCAACAGAAGCAAACGCTAAGGCTGCGTCAGGTTTGTAATTCATGGTTAGAAATATACCGGTGACAATCTGTATGACTAAAACCAGTAAAGCTAATGAACCAAAGAAGTACCAAAAATTAAAATTCTTTGGCGCATAATATTCAGAAAGATGCTCACGCCACATTTTTGATGCAGGGAAGCGGGCATCTACCCAGTTCATAAATCCGGAAAACATTACGCGGCTCCTTCTAAACTTTCACCTACAATCACTACATTGTCGCCTTCAAAATGATAAGGAGGCACGAGCATATTTTTCGGAGCAGGCATATTCTGGAAAACACGACCAGCGAGGTCATACTTTGAACCATGACATGGACAGAAGAAACCACCTTTCCAATCTTTGCCAAGATCTTCTGGTGCTAATTCTGGTCGGTATGTCGGGGAGCAGCCTAAATGTGTACAAATGCCAACAAGCACCATCAATTCATCTCGAATAGAGCGTGCTTCGTTTTGGCAATAAGAGGGTTGTTGACTAGCCATTTCACTATGAGGGTCGACGAGTTTCTCATCCAGAGAAACAAGCGTTTGGATAGTTTCTTCACTACGTCTGAAAATCCAGACAGGCTTTCCTTGCCACTCAACGGTCAATAACTGCCCTTTTTCTAACTTACTAATATCCACTTCAACGGGTGCACCGGCGGCCTGAGCCTTAGCACTAGGTAACATGGACGAAACAAATGGTACGGCAACGGCAACTGCACCAGCGCCACCAACAACACTGGCAGCTGCAGTCAGAAAACGCCTTTTGCCTGTATCGACATTGTGACTCATCGACGGAGTCCTCCCAGCTATCTGAAAATCTTTAAATTCTTTATTAACCGCACCAATTATTATTGTTCGATGACACGGTTAACTACAAAACTCATAAATATTATCATAGTACTGGAAGTAAATGATCAAAAAAGCCCGCCTAGAATTAGGCGGGCTTCTCATTTCAGAACGATTTTAGTCGATCTTATTTGACAGCTTTTTCAGCTTTTTTCACTAGACGTTTCAGAGCGCCTTTTGGTTTAGTTGCTTTGATAGCTTCTAAGTTTGTTGGTTCGCCGACAATGATGACACCACCCATGCCTGCACCCCAGTGAGGGTCACATTTATATAAGTAAACACCTTCTTTTGTTAATTCTGGTGTGGTGAAGTTTTCACCCATTTGTGAAGTCCAGCCGGTGGCGCCTTCTGGAATATATTCATGTTCACCGTCAGCTTGAACGAATTTTGTATTAGCGATATGTCCGTTCATGTTTTCGAAAGAAACAGTATCACCTGGTTGTACTTTAATAACCATTGGTTTGAAAGCTGTTACTTGAGCTGTCACAGTATGGTTTTCAGCCATTACAGAAGTCGACATTAAAGTAGCCGCAGTTAAAGTCGCAGCAATAAGTGATTTACCATATTTCATTTTTAATCCTCTTGTTTTATTGGGTTATTTGACCCAGTGCGATGCAAGTTTGGCACAACCAAACTGAACCGAAACTGAACGGGTATAAATCGTTATCTTGTTGTATGTATTGATTTATGTCGGTCAGAACCGCGCGACATACTAACCTGAGTTTTGTCAGAAAGTCCAAAAAAACTCATGGAAATGTGTCAAATAACCCGTTTACTCACGATGAGGTATTTCTCTGTAGTTTTGCTGGAGGCGCCACATGGATGCATAAACGCCATGTTGATGTAGGAGTTGCTGGTGTGTCCCTTGTTCTACAATCTGCCCTTTGTCTAGCACCAATATTTGATGCGCATCGACAATAGTGGAAAGTCTATGTGCAATAACCAGTGAGGTTTTGTTCGCACTGATATTGATGATTTCTTGCCCAATACGCTGCTCTGCATGACTATCAAGCGCTGAAGTGGCTTCATCAAAGCATAGGATTTCAGGCGCTTTTAGCAGTGTTCGTGCGATGGCGATACGCTGTTTCTCCCCCCCTGATAGCTTTAATCCTCGTTCACCTACAATGGTTTCGTACCCGTCTGGTAGATTATTAATAAAGTCATCTAAATTAGCTTGTTTTGCAGCCATAATGACTTGTTCATTGCTGGCTGAGGGCTTGCCGTAAGCAATGTTGTGATAAATCGTATCGTTGAATAAAACGGTGTCTTGAGGAACAACACCAATGTGCTTTCGTAAACTGTTTTGGCTAACCGTCTTTATATCTTGATTGTCTATTTCGATATGACCAACTTGTGGATCATAGAAGCGATAGAGTAGCCGGACAATAGTTGATTTTCCTGAACCACTGGGGCCGACGATAGCGAGTTTTTGTCCTGCTTTAGCTGTGAAATTGATATTTTTTAATATCATTCTATCGGCATGATAGGAAAAACTTACGTTAACAAATTTAATTTCTCCTGCATTCACATCAATCTCAACTGCATCCCTGCTGTCTGGTACCTCACGCTGTTGATCGAGCAAATTAAACATCCGTTCCATATCTGCCAGTGAGTGACGAATTTCTCTGTAGACAAAACCAAGAAAGCCCAGCGGCATATAGAGTTGGAGGAGGTAAGCATTGATGAGTACCAAATCACCAAGTGATAACTGAGCATTAACGACGCCTTGACCGGCAAGTAACATGAGAGCGGTCAGACCAGCAGAAATGATAATGCCTTGTCCGATATTTAATACCGATAACGATGTCTGATTATGTATGGCCGACTTTTCCCAGGAAGCCAGTTTTTCATCGTATTGAGACACTTCGAGAGTCTCATTGTTGAAGTATTTGACCGTTTCGTAATTCATCAGGCTGTCTATTGCCTGATTATTAGCTTGAGAGTCCATCTCATTCATTCTTCGACGATAACGCATTCGCCATTCAGTGATGATGAGTGTGTAGAAGATATATATGAGAATGGTGCTGGTGGTAATAATCGCAAAAATGCTGTCATAGTTGATAAGCAAGATGGCACTAACAAGGCCTATTTCTACCAGTGTTGGTAATATATTGAATATCATGAAGTTCATCAGAAAACTGATGCCTCGGCTACCACGCTCAATATCACGTGATATGCCCCCCGTCTGTCTCTGTAAGTGAAATTGCAAAGATAGATCGTGTAAGTGTGAGAGAATTTGTGTCGCTATTCGCCGAACCGAGCGAAATATTACTTTGGCAAACAGGGCGTCACGCAGCTCACTAAAAGCGCTGCTAGCAAAGCGTAAAAGACCATATGCAACCAGCATAAAAATGGGAAGGTAAATAATCTCTTGATGTTGAGGGTCTAGAGCATCAATGGCATGTTTCAGAGTAATAGGGACGGTTACGTTAGCCAATTTTGCTAGCGTCAGAAGGCCAAGTGCGAACAATACACGGCCTTTGAATTTCTTTAAAAAGGGAAGAAGTCGGCGTATGGCCTGCCAATCATTATGGGATCTCATCGATATAGTTTAGCGTATTAAAATACCCATGTTGAAAGTGAGCACGGCGGCAAGAGAACTTTTTAGTTATAATTAATGAGTTTAACTCTTGAAATGCGGTTTTCGAGACACTATTAAAAGTGGTCTCCAACATTTTTCTATAGTATGAGGAAGGAATAATGCCACTTTATGAATATCGCTGTGATGCCTGTGGACATGAGTTTGAAGCACTGCAAAAAATTAGTGATGAGCCCCTTGTGCATTGCCCGGCATGTGAACAAGCGCAGCTGCGTAAACTGGTATCAGCTTCAGGATTTCGCTTGAAAGGAGATGGCTGGTACGAGACTGACTTTAAAACAGGTAGTAAACGTAACTTAGCTGAGAGTGGGGCAAGCGATAGCGCAAAAAAGACTAGTGCAGCTGCATGCGGAACAGGCTGTGGCTGCCATTGATTGATACATTTTATTTAGAAAGTAAATGCGTAAATACCTGATAGCCGGATTACTTGTATGGATGCCCTTGGGTATCACCTTTTTAGTTATCCGCGCTATCGTGGGGTTTTTAGATCAAACATTATTACTATTACCTCATGTGTATCAGCCAGATAATTTATTAGGGTTTCACATCCCTGGATTAGGCGTTTTGTTAGCGGTTGTATTGGTGTTAGCAACCGGTATGATTGTTGCCAACTTATTAGGAAGACGTTTAGTTAATGCTTGGGAATCTTTGTTATCTAGGATTCCCTTAGTCAGAACACTATATGCTGGCATTAAACAGATATTAGAAGCAGTATTAACAACCGATGGTCAGTCATTTCGTCGTGTATTGTTAGTGGAATATCCAAGGAAAGGTGTCTGGAGCCTAGCCTTTATGACATCTGATCAGCTTGGTGAAGTACAAGAAAAAACACAATCTGAAGTGATGAGTGTGTTTATACCAACGACACCGAATCCCACCTCAGGATTTGTGCTGATGCTGCCGAAAGAGGATGTTATTGAGTTGGATATGACAGTCGAACAAGGCTTGAAAATGATTATCTCAATGGGGGTTGTTGTTCCAGATTGGAAGAAAGAACAATTGCACAAACAACAGGCCGACAACAAAAGCCTAAGTTAAATAAATTGATGGGTTCGAATTCAACTATTCAGAACTCAATTGCAAACTATAAAAATTTTAAAGATTGGAAGTTATTATGCGTAGCCATTATTGCGGCGAGGTAAATGAAACCCTCGAAGGTCAGTCAGTTTCTATTGTTGGCTGGATGCATCGTAGACGAGATCACGGTGGTGTCATTTTTATTGATTTACGGGACCGCGAAGGGTTAGTCCAGGTTGTTTGTAATCCTGAAGATGCTGATTGTTTTGCTCATGCTGAACGTGTAAGAAGTGAATATGTTCTGAAAATTGAGGGTATTGTTCAGCTCAGACCTGCCGGTAGTGATAATGCTGATTTGCGTAGCGGTAAGATTGAGATCATTGCTAAGAAACTTGAAATACTCAACGCATCAGAAACTCCTCCTTTCCCGTTGAATGAATTGCTGGACGTCAATGAAGATATTCGTCTGCGTTATCGTTATATCGATTTACGTCGTCCTGAAATGCAACAACGCTTACGTTTTCGTTCACAGATTACCCGTCAGTTACGTAGCTATCTCGACTCAAACGGCTTTTTAGATATTGAAACACCCATTCTGACAAAAGCTACACCAGAAGGGGCTCGTGATTACCTTGTACCTAGCCGTACCCATCAGGGTGAGTTCTTCGCGTTGCCGCAATCTCCCCAGCTTTTTAAGCAGTTGTTGATGATGTCAGGTATGGACCGCTATTACCAAGTTGTCCGTTGTTTCCGTGATGAAGATTTACGTGCGGATCGTCAACCTGAATTCACTCAGATTGATATTGAAACTTCTTTTGTTGAAGAAGAAGATTTCATGAACATGATGGAAGAAATGATTCGCAGTCTTTTTGCTAATGTGCTGGAAGAAGCCTTACCGAATCCTTTCCCAAGAATGACCTATGCTGAAGCCATGGATCGTTTTGGTAGTGATAAACCTGATCTGCGCATTCCGCTGGAATTGGTTGATGTCAGTGATTTAATGGGCGAAGTCGATTTTAAAGTCTTCTCTGCACCCGCTAATGATCCACGCGGTCGTGTGGCAGCTTTGAAAGTACCAGGTGGTAATAACCTGAGTCGTAAAGAAATTGATGACTACACGAAATATGTCAGCATTTATGGTGCTAAAGGGCTGGCTTATATCAAGGTAAATGATGCTGAGGCGGGACGCGAAGGCTTGCAGTCTCCGATTCTGAAGTTTTTACCTGATGAAGTTGTTTCTGCCATCATGCAGCGCGTTTCTGCCGAAACTGGCGATTTGGTCTTCTTCGGCGCTGATAAAGCCACCATCGTTAACGAGTCTCTGGGTGCATTGCGTGTCAAACTGGGCCATGATCTTAGTATGGTTGAACGTGGCTGGAAACCTTTATGGGTCGTCGCATTCCCTATGTTTGAATGGGATGAAAAGTCAGAACGCTGGCATGCGCTACATCATCCGTTTACAGCACCACGCGAATCGGATCTGGCCTTGTTAGATTCTGACCCAGAAAAATGTCTGTCACGTGCATATGACATGGTCTTGAATGGTACAGAGCTGGGCGGTGGGTCAATGCGTATTCATAAGACCGATGTTCAGCAAAAAGTATTTGAATTACTGGGTATTGATGAAGAAGAAGCACAGGATAAATTTGGCTTCTTATTAAATGCACTGAAATATGGCTGTCCTCCGCATGGCGGGCTGGCATTTGGTTTGGATCGCTTGGTCATGCTGATGACCGGAGCGGCATCTATTCGTGATGTCATGGCGTTCCCAAAAACACAATCAGCCAGTTGTCTATTAACTGATGCCCCTAGCCCTATTGATGATACGTTATTGAAAGAGCTGAACATTAGATTGAGGAAAAATCCACAGGCTGAATAGTTATCTAGGAGATCTTATGGGTGAACAAAATAGTGATAAATCGTGTGCTGAAAAACATTATTGGGTTCATCCTGACGATCTCCCTTTGAGCTGTCCCATGCCTGATATGCCGGTGTGGAATGCACACCCTCGGGTATATCTCGATATAGAAACGAAAGGTGAAGTCGCTTGCCCTTACTGTGGGGCGTTATTCACGCTCACGGGTCAGAATAAATGAGTCAAATACATGTGGCTGTCGCCGTTATTGTGCAGCAAAAAGAAGTGCTTATTGCGCTGCGTAAGCCTGACCAGCATCAGGGTAATTTATGGGAATTCCCCGGCGGTAAAGTCGAGTCGGGCGAGACGGTCCAGCAGGCTCTGACGCGAGAAATCAAAGAAGAATTAGCTATCGATATTCTCCGTGCTGAACCGCTTATAGAGCACAGTCATGATTATGGCGATAAGTCAGTATTACTGGACGTCTGGTGGATAGATGCTTTTGATGGAACGCCAACAGGGCATGAAGGTCAAACCATTAAATGGGTTGATATTGCAGCCCTCGATTATTACGAATTTCCAGCAGCCAATAAAATTATTGTGACAGCAATACAACAGCAATTGAATACCACACAGGCAGTTTAGAATTATGAGTTTAGCAGAAGCCATTCCTCAATCTCTTCAGTCAAAAATTGACTCAATCATCGACAATGTGGCGCCAACACCCTGGCTTTCAGAAGAAGAAAAAGCGGATTATATTGAGAAAATCAAACACCTGCTAAAAGAAAAAAATGCCGTGATGATTGCTCATTATTATGTTGACGATGAGCTGCAGGCTTTGGCTGAACAGACTGGCGGCTATGTGTCTGACTCTCTGGATATGGCTAATTTTGGTGCTAAGCATCCAGCTGATACATTAGTTGTTTGTGGTGTTCGCTTTATGGGGGAAACGGCAAAAATACTGAGTCCGGAAAAAACCGTGATTATGCCGACACTGGAAGCAGAATGTTCACTTGATCTGGGCTGTCCAATAGACGCCTTTAGTGAATTTTGTGACCAGCACCCTGATCGCACTGTGGTGGTTTATGCCAATACCAGTGTTGAAGTAAAAGCCCGTGCTGACTGGATTGTGACATCCAGTAACGCCATTCAGATTATTGAATCCTTGAAAGCCGACGGTAAAAAAATTATATGGGGTCCTGACCGCCATCTGGGTCAATATATCAAGAATAAAACCGATGCCGATATGTTGTTATGGCAAGGCCATTGCGTTGTTCATGACGAGTTTAAGCTGTATGAACTTGAACAACTTATGAAAAAATATCCTGAGGCAGAGGTGTTAGTGCATCCTGAGTCACCTGAGGCGGTGATTGCCAAGGCAGACTTTGTGGGTTCAACTAAACAAATTATTGCCGCGGGTAAAGCCTCAAAAGCGGATACGTTGATTATTGCTACGGATTACGGCTTGTTTTATAAAATGAGTCAGGCTGTTCCAGATAAACGTTTAATACCTGCGCCGACAGGTGGTAAAAGTGCTACGTGTAAAAGCTGTGCCCATTGTCCGTGGATGGCAATGAATACGCTTGTGAACTTACATAAGACATTGGTCGAGATGAATAATACGATTGAAGTCGATGAGGATGTTCGTCAAAAGGCACTGATTCCACTGAATCGAATGCTTAATTTTTCTTATGAACAAGGTATTTTGACTGCAGGTGATGCCTAAGGCTAGTGATAGTCTGAGTCATCATCATCCAGAGGGGTATTAACCGGAGGACCAGGAATTTTGTGTCCTTCAGAAGCCCATTCACCGAGGTCGATTAGCTTACAGCGTTCACTACAAAAGGGCTTCCAGATTTGATCTGCTTGCCAAGGAACTTGTTTACCACATTGTGGGCAGTTAACAATCGTTACCATGATTACATTGCACAACAGCTGAGTTTAAAGGGGATGCTTTCGAATGATTGTTGCGGTCGCTGTTGGATATCAAACAGCATGAAGCGCACAGTGAATCGATGTTTCCCTCCACTGACTTCAGGAAAATAGGCTTTATCACGTGGAATTTCAACCCGAATAAGCTGGTAAGGCTGATTTGAATCCAGACTACGTTGATAGAAGCCTGCTTCTGCCACTTCATCTCTAAACCCAACACTGCCACGGATAAGACGTAAGCTTAATTCCACTGCATTTCTGACCGAGATAAATTCATTCATCCAAAGCTGAAGTTGTTCTGAACGCGTCTCAGCGACAGTATGTTGTAGCCAGAAGTGGTAAGAAGGTAAATCAAATTCACAGGTACCGCCGGGAATACTGGAGCGCTGGCGAATACTGTATAAAAACTCATTGTCTCTTAGCTGCTGACCTAAGCCTGATTTCTGGATATGCAAAGCATCCAGGCTTTGATCGAGATCCGAAAGTAATGCATCTAATGCCTGCCGGTCCACTCCTGGCGTATTCTCAAGCGCTGAAAGATTGGCAATCAAGCGTTCGATCTCTTTCATTAATTCTTGTTTCATATCGCTACGCTCAAATACACTGAGCATGCTCAATATCCCATCCAATGCATCGCGATGATGCATTTCGGATTGGCCCTTCAATGCAGAATCAACACGTTTAAATAGAAATTCTAACCTCAGAAAGGTCCGAATTCGTTCATTGAGTGGTTGTTCAAAAATTATCGAATCTGACACGGGTCTTTTTTTATAACGGTAAGTGAATGAGGTTATTGTCCATGACTCTATGCTGGCAAGCAACTTAATGTGATTGGTCAGCAAACTTTAAGAAGAGTTCATGTAATTTAGCCACTTGATGAGCCAATGAATCTTTTGAATCATTATTATTAATAATATCATCGGCATGTTGCAAGCGTACTGCGCGGTCACATTGGTTTTTGATCATGGCTATAGCGGTTTCAGTAGAGAGCTTATCACGGCTGATTAAGCGCGCTAACTGTACATCTTCACTGACATCAATAACGCAAACTCGATCGACTTCTCTATGCAGACCTACTTCGATTAACAGCGGCACAGATAAAATACAATAAGCTGATGTTGCATGCTCCGCCTCACTGAACAATTGCTGACGAATGACAGGATGTAATATGGCTTCAAGTTGTTGTTTAGCAGCAGCTTCACGAAATATGCGTTCGCGGAGATAACGACGATTAATTTCACCATTATCCAATAAAACGGACTCTCCGAAAGTCTCAACGACTTCGTGATAACAACTTGAGTTTTTTACTAAAAGATTATGTGCAATCTTATCTGCATCAATTACATCAATCTGGTATTGGTCGTGAAAGAGATTAGTGATGGTCGATTTTCCACTGGCAACGCCACCAGTGAGGCCAACCTTAAATACCATTAAGCAAGTCCTGACCAATGAAGGTAAGTGCTGTTAATCGTATCTCCCCACACAAGAGCTATCCAGCCGGCAATGGCAAGATAAGGCCCAAATGGAATAGGAATATCACGCTGATGCTGCTTTAGTAGAATGAGTGTGACACCGATGACCGCGCCAACAAAGGATGATAATAAAACAATCATCGGCAACGCTTGCCAGCCCATCCAGGCACCTAGTGCTGCAAGAAGCTTAAAATCACCGTAGCCCATACCTTCTTTACCTGTGACTAGTCTAAACAGGTGATAGATACTCCAAAGTGATAGATAGCCTGCCACAGCGCCAATAACACTACTATTAAGATCAGTGTAAACCGTACCTAAGTTAAAAATTAATCCTAACCAGATGAGTGGAAGCGTAATTTTGTCAGGTAAGAGCTGATGATCGACATCAATAAACGTTAAAGCAAGCAGGGCCCAGCTAAGAAAAAGCCCGCCTATGGCATTCCAGTCAAAGCCAAACTGCCAAGCTATGGTGGCTGACATGCATGCTGATATAAGTTCGATAATGGGATAGCGTATAGATATCGGTGTTCGACATGCTTTACATTTACCACCTAATACTAAGTAGCTGATAACGGGAATATTTTCTAAAGCTGAGATGGCATGACCACAATGAGGACAAGCAGAGCGTGGTTTGGAAAGAGAGAAGGCGGTTTCAGGCTGACTACTGACTTCTCCAGTTAACTCAGCACACTGCTCGGCCCATTCGCGTTGCATAATAATAGGCAGACGATAAATAACGACATTCAGAAAACTGCCAACCAGTAGGCCAAGTATACTGGCTACAACTATCCAGGCGACTGGCGATACTGCCAGATAATCAATAATGGGCATGGTTAAATAGCTGCACCGAGTTTAAATATAGGAAGATACATCGCAATAACCAGAGTGCCGACAATACCACCCAAAAACACCATGATGAGAGGCTCTAACAGAGCCGTCATATTATCGACAGCATCATCCACTTCACTTTCAAAGAATTCGGCAACTTTCGCCAACATAGCATCCAATGAGCCGGACTCTTCACCGATAGCGACCATTTGTACAACCATATTAGGGAATAATTCGACATCAATCATGGCTTTGTTCAATTGTGTGCCGGTAGCAACATCATCACGCATAACCAGTGTTGCTTCACCAAAAACCACGTTACCGGTGGCGCCAGCAACGGAGGTCATTGCTTCTACCATCGGCACACCGGCTTTGAACATGGTTGAAAAAGTTCTGGCAAAGCGGGCGATAGCGGCTTTACGCATGATCTCACCCACAACAGGAATTTTAAGTAACATCCTGTCGAGGAAATGTTGAACCTTGCGTGAACGCTTACGAGATTCCATCGCGGCATAGATGGCACCGATAATGATGCCAAAAATTAACCACCATTTTTCCTGGAAAACTTCGGATACTCGGATGACTAACTTTGTTAGACCAGGCAGATCAGCCCCAAAGCCTTTGAAAAGTGACTCGAATTGGGGAATAACAAAAATCATCAGGATGGCCGTCACAATAAAGGCCACGACGACAATTGAGGCAGGGTAAACAAGGGCTTTTTTAATTTTAGCTTTTAAGGCCTCCGTTTTCTCCTGATAGGCTGCAATCTCATGTAACAACGTTTCCAATGCACCAGATTGCTCACCTGCATTAATGAGGTTGACATATAAATCATCAAAATGATGAGGGTATTTGGACAAGGATTCAGCCAGACTCGTGCCTGACTCGACATCAGCTTTAATGGCCAGAATCATTTCTTGCATACTACTGTTTTCGTGGCCTTCGCCGATAATTTGCAATGATTGCATTAGTGGCACACCTGAAGACATCATGGTGGCGAGCATTCGGCTGAATACAGCAATGTCAGACGGCTTGATTTTTGGTTTTCTTGGCGCGAATAGGTCTTTAGGTTTTTTGCGTACTTTTAACGGCGTAATCCCTTGGCGACGCAGATCCATTTTAGCCTGATTCAGATTTTCAGCACTGATCTGACCTTTAACTTTTCGGCCCTGTTTATTGGTTCCCTGCCAGAGAAAGATATCGGGTACTTTGACTTTTTTTGCTTTAGCCGCTTGTGCTTGAGCCACATCTTACTCCTTGATTACACGATTGACTTCTTCAAGACTGGTCAAGCCAGCTGCGACTTTTTTGAGTCCAGACTTACGAAGATCGTCAATGCCTTCTTTTTCAGCCTGATCCGCTAACTGGATTGCATTACCACCTTCCATAATGATGCGACCCATTGCCTCGGATACCGGCATGACCTGATAAATACCGACACGGCCTTTATAGCCTTCTGTACAACTATCGCATCCTACCGCTTTATAAACTGTGACACCGGCATCAATTTGAGCCTGTGTGAAACCTTCTGTTAACAGTGCTTCATCAGGAAGTGTTTCTGGTGCTTTACATTTTGAGCACAGTCTTCTCGCCAGACGTTGAGCAATGATGAGAGAGACGGCAGAAGCGATATTAAAGGCTGGTACCCCCATGTTCATAAGGCGTGTTAATGACTGTGGTGCGTCATTAGTATGTAAAGTAGAAAACACCATGTGTCCGGTTTGTGCGGCTTTGATGGCAATTTCTGCCGTTTCCAGATCACGGATCTCACCGACCATGATGACATCAGGATCCTGACGTAAAAATGCACGTAAAGCTTCGGAAAAGGTGAGGCCGATGGCTGGATGAACATTAACCTGATTAATACCCGGTAAACTAATTTCAGCCGGATCTTCAGCGGTCGAGATATTACGATCACCAGTATTGAGGATATTTAATGCGGTATAAAGCGAGACGGTTTTACCACTACCGGTCGGACCTGTAACCAGTACCATGCCGTAGGGTTTATGCATGATTTCCAGAAACGTTTTCTTTTGATTTTCTTCGTAACCTAAAGCATCAATACCTAATTGAGCACTGGTCGGATCCAAGATACGCAAAACGATTTTTTCACCAAACAAAGTCGGGCAGGTGTTCACACGAAAATCGATAGCTTTATTTTTCGACATTTTGAGTCGCATCCGACCATCCTGTGGCACGCGACGTTCTGCGATATTTAAGCGTGATAAGACTTTCAAACGTGCTGCAATGCGTCCACCCAGAGCGACAGGTGCTGTTTTCATTTCGTGAAGCATGCCATCGATACGCACCCGGACCCGGTATTTTTGTTCATAAGGTTCAAAGTGAATATCGGATGCGCCGGACTTGATAGCATTGGTGAGAATACCGTTTATAAAACGAACGACAGGGGTATCATCAATGTTTTTATCGTTGAGTTGATCCGCTTTGTCTGCATCTTCATCGGGACCAAGATCTATATCATCCAGTTCTTCATCATCGAAGTTATCTAATTTTTCATTGGTTTTATCCAGCGCTTTTTCGATAATGTTGGAGAGTTTTTGTTCATCAACCAACACCGGAAACGTGTTCATGGCCGTATTGAACTGGAATTCATCTAGTGCTTGTAAGTTTGTCGGGTCTGACACGGCAACATAGAGACGTTTACCACGTTGGAATAGAGGCAATGCGTTATGTTGACGGATTAACTTTTCCTGAATCAGTGACGTCGCAGCCAGATCCAGATTCATCGCATCAATATCGAAAAGCGGTACACCAAATTCCTGGGAGGCAATCGCCGCAATATCGGCACTGGCCAGAATTTTGTGATTAACCAGATATGTCACGAAAGGCTGCTTGGCTTCTTTGGCTGCAGACTGGGCATGCAGTGCTTGCTCTTCAGTTAAAAGACCTTCGTTAACTAGGCGTCGAGCGAGGCCACTGAGTCTCATGGGGGCTGCCATATTTGCCATGACTATTTGTGATTCCTTAACATAAGCTAATCTAGGAACACTAATAGTATGTAAGTTAAACGAGAAATTCTAGTTTTCAGATTTAAGACGAATCAGTCTGCAACGTTATATACTGCCGAATAAATTTTTTGAGGAAATAAAATGCGAGCAATTTCTTGCTGGACCAGACTGGCATTGCTGGTTTGCGTGCTGATGGCCGTGACTGGCTGTGGACAAAAAGGGGATCTCTACATGCCGGAAGGCCAGACAAATTTAATTGCGGCAGGGTAAGGTAGAAATGAGTTATTTTGATTATCAGGCGGGCACATTGCACGCAGAGAATGTGTCGGTTGATAAAATTGCAGAACAATATGGCACACCTGTTTATATTTACTCGCGGTCCGCATTGGAGAATCACTGGCAAGCGTTTGATGATGCTTTTTCAGGCTATCCTCACCTTGTTTGTTATGCCGTGAAAGCAAACTCTAATCTGGCTGTATTAAACGTGCTGGCAAAACAAGGCTCGGGCTTTGATATCGTCTCGATGGGCGAATTAGCCAGAGTCATTGCCGCTGGTGGTGATCCGGCTAAAACCGTTTTTTCTGGTGTCGGTAAGACTGAGCAGGAAATTGAATATGCACTGCAACACGGCATACGTTGTTTTAACGTGGAGTCGATCCCTGAATTAGATCGTATTAATACTGTTGCAGGTCGATTAGGAAAAAAAGCGCCTGTTTCCATTCGCGTCAATCCCGATGTGGATGCGCAAACTCATCCATATATTTCGACAGGGCTGAAGGAGAACAAATTTGGTATCGCGATTGAGGATGCACGTGAGGTGTATCGTTCTACTCAAAACATGCCAAATTTAGATGTAGTCGCGGTGGATTGTCATATCGGTTCTCAGCTGACCTCTGTAGCTCCTTTTGTGGATGCTTTGGAGCGTGTATTGACGCTGATAGATGGGCTAGCTGAAGATGGTATTCACATTGAACATCTCGATATCGGCGGTGGTTTAGGCATTCATTACCGTGATGAAACGCCTCCCACACCAGCTGAATACGCACAGGCACTGGCTCCATTATTAAAAGACCGTGACCTGGAGATTCTCTTGGAGCCTGGACGTGCGATTGCTGGTAATGCAGGCATTTTATTAACAAAAGTCGAGTTCATTAAGCCAACGGAAGCCAAATGCTTTGCGATTGTGGATGCGGCAATGAATGATTTGTTACGCCCTGCACTCTACCAGTCATGGCAACAAATCCAAACCGTCAAGCAACATCCGAGCACGAAAGCGCTCAACTATGACATTGTCGGCCCTATCTGTGAAACCGGCGACTTTTTAGGTAAAGACCGTGAGCTTGCTCTCGAGCAAGGTGATTTGTTAGCTATCCGCTCTGCAGGGGCGTATGGTTTTGCTATGAGTTCGAATTACAACTCTCGCCCAAGAGCAGCGGAGGTGATGGTTGAAGATGATAAAATTCATCTCGTCAGAGAGCGTGAGACTATCAATGACTTATTCGCCGGCGAGCACACGATACAGGCATAGATGATGTTGAAATTCAGCAAAATGCATGGCTTGGGCAATGATTTCATTGTGATTGATGCCATTCAGCAAAATGTACAACTGAGCACAGAGCAAATCCGCTTTATGGCGGATAGGCATTTTGGTATTGGTTGTGATCAGCTTTTGCTGGTTGAAAAATCCACATCGGCCGATGTGGATTTTCGTTACCGGATTTTTAATGCCGATGGTGGTGAAGTCTCGCAATGCGGGAATGGCGCACGTTGTTTTGCTCGCTATGTTCATGATCAGGGGTTGACCACTAAAGAAACAATTGCTGTGGAAACGGCATCAGGTGTGATTTACCCAACAATACAAGCTGACGGTAACGTTCGGGTCGATATGGGAAAACCGGCTTTTGCACCAGAAAAAGTGCCTTTTATGGCTGAATCTGAAGCAGTGACCTACCTCATAGATGTGCAGGGGTATGATAAAGTCGAAATTGCCAGTGTTTCGATGGGAAATCCACATGCGGTGATGCTGGTCGATGATGTCGATACTGCTGTCGTAGAAAAAATAGGTCCTGTTATGGAGTCTCATGAACGTTTTCCGGAACGTGTTAATGTCGGCTTTATGCAATTAGTGAATTCAGAAACGATTCGGTTACGTGTTTTTGAACGCGGTTCAGGTGAAACAACAGCCTGTGGCACAGGGGCTTGTGCCGCCGTTGTAACAGGTATTCGCCGAGGTTTATTAGCCAGAGATGTAACTGTCTCTTTACCTGGAGGGCAGTTGCAGATTAGCTGGCCAGATGAAAATGCCTCTGTATGGATGACCGGCCCTGCAGAGCATGTATTTGACGGAGAAATTGCGTGGTCGACACTACAACAGATTTAACACTGGAACAGATTGAACAGTATTTAGAGGCACATCCTGATCTGTTTCTTGAGCAGCCTCATCTGCTGGAGTTGCTAAACCTGAACAGCTCTCCGGAAGGGACTATTTCTCTAGCCCAGAGACAGACCCATCGCTTACAAGAAAAAAACCAACAGCTTAATGAACAGCTTCATGCGCTGATTGATAATGCACACAGTAACGCAGCATTAGAAAAGCGTGTGCACAATCTTTGTTTAAGCATCATGGATGCTGTGGATTTGGCTGATCTCATCAACTTAATTCAGACAGAACTCAAGCATGAGTTTGCTGCAGATGAAGTGGCATTGAGGCTGTTCTATCAGGGCCAGCATAAACTTGATTTACCTCAACTTGAAGCCAATGTGTCACAGCTTCATGCTGATGATAAAAAACTACGTATTTTTGACAACTTATTTACCAAACAAGAACCCGTGTGTGGTCGCTTAACCAAAGCACAGAAAGGATTACTGTTTGATGAACGGGCTGAAGAGATTAATTCTGTTGCGTGTTTGCCTTTAGGTCATCAACCTTGTGCCGGTTTATTAGCCATTGGCAGTGTCGATGCTAATCGTTTCCATGCGGATATGGCGACCGACTATCTGCGTTTCTTGGGTGAAGTATTTATGCGTGTTGTCAGACAATATACTCACCAACAGCATGCGCAGTGAGATAATTCACCCTGTTGATGACTTTCTGGACAATTTGTCGCAACAGCGGCGCTTGTCTGAACATACAGTTAACAATTATCGTCGCGATTTACTGCAACTTGCAGACTATATCGAGCAAAAAAATATCTCAGACTGGACGGTTCTTAAATCCAGTCAGCTCAGACAGTTCATCGCTTTTTTGCATCGTAAAGGCTTGTCTGGCAAAACCATTCAGCGCATGTTATCAGCGACGCGTTCTTTTTATCAGTTTCTGATTAAACGAGGCCTGGTTGACTTCAATCCAGCGCAAGCAGTACAAGCACCTAAAACAGAAAAACGCTTGCCATCTACACTGGATGTGGATCAGATGAATGCCTTACTGGATAACACACGCCCTGATACTTTTGTGGCTGCAAGAGACCGTGCCATGATGGAACTCTTTTATTCCTCCGGTCTGCGATTAGCTGAACTGGCTGCTCTTGAGTTACGAGATATCGATTTTGGTGATCATCTGGTGCATGTCACTGGTAAAGGAAATAAAGACCGGGTTTGTCCTTTTGGTGGCAAAGCTTTATCTGCATTACAAGATTGGCTGGATAAACGCGATCAACTCGGCTTTTTTGATCAACCAGCCGTTTTTATCACGCAACAAGGACGACGTTTAGGTGTGCGTTCTATCCAAAAACGACTGAGTTACTGGGGTAAAAAACAAGGTATTTCTGATCGTGTTCATCCTCATCGACTCAGGCATGCATTTGCATCGCATATGCTTGAAGCCAGTGGTGATTTACGTGCGGTGCAGGAGCTTTTGGGACATGCTGATATCAGTACAACCCAGATTTATACCCATGTGGATTTTCAGCACTTAGCGAAAGTGTATGACTCTGCTCATCCGCGAGCTAAAAAGCGCTCAGATTCCTAAATTTTTATCAGTCTTGTGATTGTCTTGAAGCCAAGAGCCAGCTCCTTTTAATTTCGCCATAATGGCGAATTAGGGATTTGTTCGCCCAAATCCCTAACAACCCAAGGGCGCGCGACTGTGCTGGCCTACGGCTCCATTGCGTTGCTCGTTTTATCTGGGTGTTGGCCAAAACTCGCTTCGCTCAGACACTGGCCAACCCTAATCCAGATAAAACTGTGCTACTCGTCAGCACATACACGGAAGAATAAGAGCGGAAGCTGAAGTGAATAAATTCTCAACGCCCTTTGCGAAGCTGAGCATCGCAAGCGTGACTGGAATAGCACTTGCGCATGTTTGAGCGTTAGCGAGTTCGCTAGTGCCCAGTCACGATGAGAAGCGCAGGGAACCCGAAGGGCAAGCAAAATAAATGAACTCGGGCTTTAGTCCGAAATACGCAAAGCTTTAATGTGCTTGCTCCCAATTATCACCAACCCCAATACCCACTTCCAGTGGCACATTTAATTGAGCGGCTTTCACCATAAAATCTTCAATGGTCTTTCTTGCCATATCCAGCTGCTCTTTCGGCACTTCAAATACCAGCTCATCGTGTACTTGCATGATCATTTTGATGCCATTATCGGCATCAGCTAACCAGGTATGGATATCAATCATGGCGCGTTTGATGATGTCAGCTGCACTGCCTTGCATAGGCGCATTAATCGCTGTGCGTTCGGCATATTGGCGGCGCATACCATTACTGGAATTAATTTCTGGTAGGTACAGACGTCGTCCAAAGATGGTTTCAACATACTCCTGATCTTTGGCCTGCTGGCGAGTGCTGTCCATATACTGACGAACGCCTGGGTAACGTTCAAAATAGACATTCATATAGTCCGCAGCCTGATGGCGTTCGATACCGAGTTGTCGAGACAAGCCATGTGCAGACATGCCATAAATCAGACCAAAATTAATGGCTTTGGCGCTACGGCGTTGATCGCTGGTGACGTCTTCTAATGCCACACCAAAGATCTCTGAGGCGGTATGACGGTGAATATCTTCGCCATTAGCAAAGGCATTCAGTAAGCTTTTATCACCAGATAAATGCGCCATAATGCGTAGTTCGATTTGTGAGTAATCGGCTGCTAATAAGACGTAACCATCCGATGCAACAAAGGCTTCACGAATGCGGCGACCATTCTCACTGCGGATAGGAATATTCTGTAGATTAGGATCAGAGGAGGATAATCGTCCAGTAGCGGTGACGGCCTGATGATACGAAGTGTGTACTCGCCCACTGGTTTTATTGACCTGAAGAGGCAACTTATCGGTATAAGTGGATTTCAGTTTGCTCAGTCCACGATATTGCATAATGATTTGTGGCAGTTCATACCCTTCGTCCGCTAATTCTTGTAAGACCTCCTCTGCCGTTGATGGCTGACCTTTAGGCGTTTTCTTTTTCACCGGTAATTGCTGTTTCTCGTAAAGAATTTCTTGCAATTGTTTTGGTGAACCCAGGTTGAATTTTTGACCGGCAACGGCATAAGCCTGCTCTTCGAGATCCGCAATTTGTCTAGCCATATTGTCGCTTTGCTGCTGCAGCATCCAGATATCGATATTGACGCCATTACGTTCCAATGTGTTTAGTACCGGCAATAGCGGCATTTCCAATTCTCGATACACTTTGGCCAGAGACGGAATGTTTTCAATTTTAGGCCATAAAGTCTGGTGTAGTTGCAAAGTGATATCAGCATCTTCTGCGGCATAAGGCGAGGCTTGTTCTATACCTATCTCATTGAATGTCAGTTGTTTTTTACCTTTTCCGGCAATATCTTCAAAATGAATCGTATCTCGGCCCAGATATTTTTGAGCTAATGAGTCCATATCATGCCGGGTTGCCGTGCTATCAAGCACATAGGATTCGAGCATGGTGTCATGAGCTATCCCTTGCAGATTGATGTCATGATTGAGTAATACATGGCGATCGTATTTCAGGTTTTGGCCGACTTTGAGGTGTTTAGGACTTTCAAGTAAGGGTTTGAGATCCTGCATGACACTATCAAAGTCCAATTGCTCCGGTGCACCTGGATAGTCATGTTTGAGCGGTAAGTAAGCCGCTTCCCCTGCTTTTACTGCAAACGAAACACCGACAATTCTGGCTTCAAGATAGTCGAGGCTGGTGGTTTCGGTATCAAAGGCAAACAGCTCCGCTTTTTGGAGTTTTTCTAACCAGACCTGCCATTGTTGTTGATCCAGGATAGTGTCGTAATTTTGTTCTGTCGTAGTGTTATCAGCTGAATCATTATTCGCTGTTGATGAGGTATCTGAAGATTGTAATTCACTTATCCAACTGCGGAACTCGAGTTCCTTAAACAACTTGAGCAGTGCTTCGGTGTCTTGCGGTTGATTTTTGATATCTTCAAGATGAATATCTAATTCAACATCACATTTTATCGTGGCAAGTTGATAACTCAGTTCCGCCATTTCTTTGTTTTCTGCCAGTTTCTCCGGCATTTTTTTCGCACCACGAAAATCAAGCTCACGCACGGCTTCCAGGTTGGCATAGATATCTTTCAGGCTGCCCAGATTTTGTAGCAGGCTTAAGGCGGTCTTTTCACCCACACCGGGCACGCCGGGAATGTTGTCCACCTTATCGCCCATCAAAGCTAGAAAGTCGATAATCAGTTCTGGTGGCAGACCAAACTTTTCTTTTACGCCCTCTATATCCAACATAGTTTCCGTCATCGTGTTGACCAGCGTGACATGCTGGTTGACCAGCTGGGCCATATCTTTATCGCCAGTACTGATGACTACATCCAGACCTTTTTCAGTCGCTTGACGCGCAAAGGTTCCTATCACATCGTCTGCTTCAACGCCGTCAATCACCAGTAGCGGCAGGCCCATGGCTTTAATAATGTCATGCACTGGCTGCACTTGTGAACGTAAGTCATCCGGCATAGGCGGGCGCTGCGCTTTGTATTCAGCGAATAACTCATCACGGAAGGTTTTCCCTTTCGCATCAAAAATGACAGCAATCGGACTGTCAGGGTAATCGGCCAATAAGCGGCGTAACATCGCGGTCACACCTCTGACGGCGCCGGTCGGCTCACCAGCGGAGTTACGAAGATCCGCTTTGAACATGGCATGAAATGCGCGATAGAGATAAGAAGAACCGTCGACCAGAACGAAAGGGGCAGATTGACTCATAAGTTATAACGACCAATTGGATAATAGGGAACAGACTGCTTTTCTCCAAGCAGCGGAAATGCTATCTTTAGTGCCAAATGACACGGAGCATCCACATGTTTAACAAATTCGCTATTGTATGCGCAGTTACCCTGGTAATGACAACCCAAGTTTGGGCAGATGAAAAATCAGTGATGGAAAAACCACCAGTGATTCCTGAGCCATTACAAAGCGGTGAAAGCATGGAGCCCGATATCAATATTATCCAGGAAGATGACCGTACTGTTGAAGAGTACCGAATGAATGGTCAGCTTTATATGATTAAAGTTACGCCGTCTATTGGCAAACCTTATTACTTGATGGACTCTGATGGGGATGGTTCACTTGAGACAAAAAGCTTTGAGCTGGACTCTGGTGCCGTTCCAAACTGGATTCTATTGGAGTGGTAAGTCCTTTATCTATCTGAGTTCTTTTAATGTCAGTTTACACTGAAGTCGAGCGCGACGATTTAGTCGCGTTTTTGAATGATTATTCTGTCGGGGAATTGGTGTCATATCAGGGCATCAGTGACGGCATCGAGAATACCAATTATTTTGTCAGTACAAGCAAAGGTGAGTATGTACTCACTTTATTTGAGCAGCACACTTTTGGTGAGTTAGCTTATTTTCTTGATGTGATGACGTTTTTTTATATGAATGATATTCCATCTGCGCATCCTGAAGCGGATAGCCAGGGGCAATATCTAAAGAAGCTCTGTGGCAAACCTGCGGCGCTGGTTGTGCGATTACCAGGCAAGGGCGTCAATACGACTGCTACAGTTGAGCAATGCGCACAAATTGGCGATGTACTGGCTGAGATGCACATTGTGGGGCAGTCATTTCAATCAAGACGACCTTCTGAGCGTGGTCCTGACTGGCGCCAGCAAACAGCACAGCAACTATTGTCTAAGCTGGATGATGACAGAGCGAGCATATTAAAAAATGAACTTGCTTATCAGCAAGGTTATGCGACGTTGGGATTACCTGAAGGGGTCACTCACTCAGACTTATTCCGTGATAATGCGTTGTTCGAGGGTAACAAACTTAGCGGCATTATCGACTTCTACTTTGCGAGTGATGAATACTTACTTTATGACTTGGCTGTCGCCGTGAATGATTGGTGTGTCGGAGAAGATGGTTTACCCGAAACTAATCGTTACCAGTCTCTTATGACGCACTATCTACAAAAAAGAGCATTAACAGAATCCGAGCAAGCCAATTGGAATATGGTTTGCCGGGCGGCGGCACTGCGTTTCTGGCTGTCTCGATTACAGGATCAACTTTTTCCGCGTGAAGGTGAGCTGACTCAAATTAAAAACCCGGATGCATTTTTAACTATTCTCAAGTATCACCGTGAGCATCCATTAACGCTGGATTTTAACTAAACAGCTGATGCGCGTTCTGATAATTAAACTGACTTCAATGGGCGACCTGATGCATGCTCTGCCAGCGCTCACTGATGCTGCTAAGGTCTTTCCTGATATTGAATTTGACTGGGTGGTGGATAGTGCCTTTGCGGCGGTACCTCAATGGCATCCACGTGTGAAGCGTGTGATTACTACATCACACCGACGCTGGAGGCAAAACTGGTTTGGTCATTTATTTAATGGTGAGATAGGTCATTTTTATAAAGCACTCAATCTCGATGACTATGACGTTGTCATTGATATGCAAAATAATCTGAAAAGTGCCCTGGTCAGTCTGTTAAGAAAAGGACCCGTTTCCGGCCTGGACAAATACAGTTGTCGTGAAAAGCCGGCTTATCTTGCTTATCGCCATAAACTTAATGTGAATCCAAACCAGCATGCGGTTGAGCGTATGCGTCAGATTATGGCAAAAGCGCTTGATTATCCTTTGCCTGACTCCGAAGCAAAGTATGGCGTGGATTTGGCACACTGTCAGTTGCCACAATTGGCATTTGAACTACCAAAAAATTATGTAATGCTGGTTCACAACGCAAGTTGGCTAACGAAATTATGGCCAGTACAGCATTGGCAAGCGTTGACCTTAAAAGCGATTGAAGCAGGATATTCTGTGGTAATCCCCTCAGGGAATGATGAAGAGTATCAGCGAGCCTTGCAGATCGCCGCTGTTAGCGACCATGCCTATACATTGCCGAGGTTGCCACTCGATAATGTCGTGGCCATTATGCAAGGTGCCAAAGCCGCTTTGTGTAGTGATACCGGCCTTGCGCATATGGCCGCAATGATGGATAAACCCGCCATTACTCTATATGGCTCAACGGATACGCATCTGATTGGCACAGCGGGCCAGAATCAGCAGCATTTGATTACAGGAATGTCGTGCTCACCTTGTTATAAACGACGTTGTCCTCTGCCAGAAGCAAAATCCGGTATGCCCGTATGTATGGCTGAGATGCAGCCAGACCAAGTCTGGAATAGACTCGCCGCTGTTTTACAAGCACAATAACGCCTCTGACTTCTTTTCTGGCGTGATAAAACCGCATTATGAAATTTGATTTTCCTGAATTCCATCAAGCCCGTATTGCTGTTATTGGTGACTTGATGCTTGATCGTTTTTACTATGGCAAAGCCAGCCGAATTTCACCTGAAGCCCCTGTGCCAGTGGTGAATGTGGTACGCCTGGAAGATGTACCTGGTGGTGCTGCCAACGTGGCGATGAATATTGCTTCGTTGGGTGCACAATGTAATATCACCGGCATCACAGGGGCTGATGAAGCCGCCAATGTCCTCAAACAAAAACTGCATGCGGTGGGGGTGAATTGTTTATTTCATCAAGCCGCCCATAACTGCACCATTATCAAGTCACGTGTCATCAGCAGTCATCAACAGTTAATCCGTCTGGATTTTGAACAGCGTTTCACAGAGCAAGTGGCTCAGGATATGGAGCATTTAGCTGAGCACGTTACCGATAATGCGAAAGTGATTGTGCTGTCAGACTATAACAAGGGTACCTTAGCCCATCCGCAGTATTGGATTGAAAAAGCCAGAGATAAACAAAGCCTGATTTTGGTGGATCCGAAAGGAGACGATTTCACTAAATATCGTGGTGCCGATCTGATTACCCCGAATATGAGTGAGTTTGAGGCGGTCGTTGGCGCCGTGGAATCAGAACAGGATCTTATCAGCAAAGCGCAAACGCTGATTAAATCTCTGAATATTAAAGCGATTCTCATTACTCGTAGTGAACATGGTATGACGCTAGTGCAGGCGGATAAACCTGAATTTCATTTGCCTGCTATCGCTAAAGAAGTGGCTGATGTGACAGGCGCTGGTGATACCGTTATTTCAACATTAGCGACAGCATTAGCTGCCGGCGTCAGCCTGGAACAAGCGGTCACTTTAGCAAATGTAGCTGCCAGTATTGTGGTGACTAAACTAGGCACCTCAACGGTCAGTGAACCTGAACTGCGTCAGGAATATGAACGTCATCAGGGCATCAACAACACCGATCATTGCATTGGCGGTGCTGTTACCGTTGAGCAGTTAAAAATGGCGGTAGACCAAGCCAAAAACCGTGGTGAGAAAGTCGTGTTTACCAACGGCTGTTTTGATATTTTGCATGCCGGGCATGTGACTTACCTTCAACAAGCCAGAGCCTTGGGTGATCGTCTGATTGTTGCTATCAATACTGATGAATCAGTTACAAAATTAAAGGGTGAAGGTCGTCCAATTAATACCGCAGACAGACGTCTGACTGTTTTGGCTGGATTAGCTGATGTGGACTGGGTGACCTGTTTCCCTGGTGATACGCCAGAGGAGTTATTACGACTGATCCAGCCCGATATCCTGGTCAAAGGCGGTGACTATGATAAAAAAGGCGTGGTCGGCTGGGAAATCGTTGAAGCTTATGGCGGTGAAGTGAAAGTGATGGGGCTGGTGGAAAACTGCTCTACGACAGCAATAGTGAATAAAATTAATCAGCGCGACTAGCTTTTAATACGAATTTATTCAGCTAAAGCTTTAACCGCCTTACTGATATTGTCATATAGGTGAGCTGGGTTAATCGTGCCGATAATCACACTACTTACGGCTGGTTCATTAAAGATAAAGTCGAAATTGTCCTGAACCGTGTCTGTACCGGCTTGTTTCGCCAGGTGGCCACTACCAAGCGCTTTTTTAATGAAAATGCCTTTATTGAGTTTGGCTGCCTGCTCAATGACGGCCTGTTCTTCCTGGTATTGCAGATTATGCATCACCATGGCGATATCAGACTGTTCCAACGTCAACATCCCGCCTGTAACGGTTTTGGTGGACATACCACTGGCACGAATCCAACCTCGCTGTTTTAAGTCAGCTAAGACTTCCAGAGCACCATGATGACGGATGATATGTTCATCATTGCCATCAGAGTGAATCAGTACAATATCTAACGCATCTCGTTGCAGGGTTTTTAAGCTATGTTCGATGCTTTTAATTAGTGATTCTGGCGTAAAGTCATAGTGGGATTCACCGCTTACGGCATCAAAATACTCGCCTGCTTTTGTGGCAATAATCCATTCGCGCCGGACTTTTTTTAATAATTGTCCAAGGCGTTGCTCACTGCGACCATAAGCCGGTGCGGTATCAATCAGATTAATACCAGATTCCCAGGCTTGCTCAAGTAATGTAATCACTTGTTCATCATCTGGAATTTGAAAGCCATCAGGGTATTTCACCGCTTTATCGCGACCGATTTTAACGGTACCGAGACCAAGAGGTGAAACCTGTATACCTGTCTCCGCAATTGGATTTTTTTGTTCTATATGGGCCATCAGAAAACTCTGTCCCATAACGGTTTAGCGAGCTCAGGATGAGGAAAATCAGGATTGTCGTAACTACGTTTTTCTATAGTATCGACATTAATGGCTTTCAGAACCTGATCGGCTAAATCCGGTGCCAGAGCTAATTTGGTGGGCCAGCAAATATGAAGATTCTGTTGTGAATCAATAAAAGCATGATCCGGTCGGGTAAGATTGGATTGCTTGGGCTCTGCGCGGTTCACCGCATGCGTGGCCCAATCAAGAGCTGGCAATTCAAACCATGGCAAAATATTGTTGAGCAATTGCTTGGCTTCGGTGATCAAGTTTTCTTGCGATTTAGCAACGCCTTCTTCAGCGATATTGCCGCCGATATACCAGACCGTGTCACCTTGCTGTGTTTTATGGCTGGAAATTGTCGCAATAGGTTTGGAACCACTACCCAGGCTATGGGCATAGATGGTCGGCAGAGGTTGATTGGGGTTTTGGCTCTTGCATAGCACCATTTGTAGCGGTCTACGCTGCATGCTGGGTTGTTTAATCGACAGCGATTGCAATAAGACTTCATTGCCTTCTCCTGCTGTCAGCACAAATTGTTGGGCATGGATAGTGATATCGCCAACCTGAACTGACTCCAGCTGTTGTCCTGAACGTTGCCATTGGTATTGGCTATTGCTAGGCACTGATAACATACGCGAACGCCATTTTGCCGTGATTTTTTTCAGCAGGCTTGGAATATCTAATACAGGCTCATCAAGTTGATAGAGTGTGCCTTTAAAGCCTGCATCCTGAAATAATGCTGGCGCATCCCGTTTATCAACACGCTGCATGCGGCTGCTTAAGGCTTTGCTGGCAAAAAACGACACCATCTTTGAAGACAGTTTGTCTTTAGACCAGAGTAGTTGGTGATCAGCCAATTTTTTGACATCACGAAGATCGATATCACCTTCACCATTTAGGGCGTTTTTCCAGCGAGCAGGCATGGTACTGATGACTTGCGCTGCTTTGGATAACACACCGTTCAGGGCATATTTACTGCCACCATGAATAATGCCTTGAGAGCTAAGCGTTTGTCCCTGGCCGATTTGCCCATTCTCTATGAGCAAAGCATGGATACCCATATCGTTAAGGCGATGATGTAGCCATAAGCCAGCAATGCCTGCGCCGATAATGACGATATCGGTGTGAAGAGTAGTTTGAGTCATGAATAAATTTAGTCTGTCTCGTCGAGGGTTTCACACAACCAGTGACCAATCAGAATATGTCCTTCTTGTACCCGAGCGGTTTCTTTGACGGGAACGGCCACACACTCATCAGCAATGTCAGCTAGCTGACCACCACCTTCACCGGTGAAAGCGCAGGTCCAGATACCCATCTCCTTAGCCGTCTTGATTCCGTTAATAACATTGCCACTATTACCTGATGTGGATAATCCAATGGCGATATCGCCTGGGCGTCCCAAAGCGAGAATCTGGCGATCAAAGACCGTATCAAACTGATAATCATTGCTGTGAGCCGTCAGAATTGAGGTGTCTGTAGTTAAAGCGATGGCACCATAGGGTCGACGGTCTTTGTGATAACGCACCACAAATTCTGCTGCTAAATGTTGCGCATCAGAGGCGCTGCCACCGTTGCCAAAGAACAGAATTTTATTGCCTTGTTTTACACAATCTGAAATTCGGGCAGCAAGTGCTGTGACTTGTGGTTCAAGTGCAAACAGACTTTCGATCATCGCCTGATGACGTACGATAGTGGCTTTAAATGACACGGCTTCCCCTTAAACTGGTGTAGTGATGATAACATCTCACTTTTCGACATCGACAGTTTAACAAAATTCAGACTGACTGGCGGTTTTGAGGCAAGACTGAGTTTGACTGAATCACATCATAAAACTGAATGAAAACACATACACTGTATTTACGTGAAGACTTAGCCCAGGCTTGGCGGAATAAAGCTATCTTTCCTTGGTTGCAGACCATGCCGGGTGAAATCTTTCGTGACAAAGAAGGGCGGCGGACATTACGTTTCGAGGTCGAACAACACAGCTACTTTCTAAAATATCATCAAGGTGTAGGTTGGGAAGAAATTTTCAAAAACCTGTTGTCTCTACGCTTACCGATTATCAGTGCCAGAAATGAATGGCAGGCGGTGCAGTTTTTACAGTCTCATCATCTGGATACCATGACCTTAGCCGGCTATGGCGAAAAAGGATGGAATCCAGCCAAACGCCATTCTTTTGTGATTACTGATGATTTGACCGATACCATGAGTCTGGAATATCTGGGGCAGCAGTGGCGACAGACACCACCGTCATTCAAAAGCAAATACGATTTAATCCAGAAACTAGCCCATATCGCTGGGACCATGCATAAAAATGGTATGAATCATCGGGATTTTTATCTTTGTCATTTTTTACTGGATAAGTCGTTTGCTGAGACCAATGTTTATCAGCCCTCAATGCCGATATATTTAATTGACCTGCACCGTGCTCAAATTCGGAAAAAAGTGCCATTACGCTGGCAAATAAAGGATTTGGGCAGTTTATATTTTTCTGCTTATGAAGTGCTGCTGACCCAGCGAGATTTGTTCCGCTTTATCAAAACCTATACTCAGCTACCTTTGCGCCAGGCGCTATCTCAATATGCTGACCTATGGCAGCAGGTTAAACTGCGGGCAGATAAATTATATGCTGAATAATATGTCAGATATTAATGCCATTATCAGCACTGATAGCCGACCGCAATTGCCGTTTGATCTGCAATTAGAACAAAACAACTATCAGTGTGTGCAAATTCTGCGTGACTTGCCTGAGCGCCGCTTGGCCATGAAAGCCATAGATAGTCACGGCAAAAATGTCGTAATTAAATTATTTGCCAATCAAGCAAAAGCCCAAAAAGACTTTGAGCGGGAGTTACAAGGTGTTGATGCGGTCAAGCCTGTGACAGTAAAAACACCCAAATTATTGCTCTCGGTCTCTGAGCCATATGGTTCAGCACTGGTGTATGACTATATTGAAAACAGCCAGGCGTTTCATCTTGATTCGGCGGTTACTGAGCGCTTGGCATTGCTATCAAAGTTAATGTTGACTCTGCACTTAGGCGGTATTTATCAAGATGATATTCATCTCGATAATTTATTACTCAGCGGTGATGAGATTGTGCTTATCGATCTGGGCTCTGTGAAACAGTCAGGTGACGGCAAAGCACTTGATAAAGATACTAGCCTGACAAACTTGGCCAGACTATTTGCCCAGTTTTCATTGCAACAGCGTAGTCATTTGATGCCTTTGCTTAAAGCCTATTATGAAGGACGTGGTTGGCATTATTCGGCCGATGAGCAGCAACAGTTTAGTCAGCTGTTAGACAAAACATGGCAGCAACGTAAAACACAATTTCTTAAGAAATGTTTTCGTCCATGTACGATGACGTATTATCAAAAGAATATTCATTGGCAGGTCGCAGCAAAACGAGATTTCTGGCAACAGAGTCAACTTCAGTCCGTCCGTGATATTGAGGCATTATTTGCTGGCGCTCAGGTATTAAAAGCCGGTAATACGGCGACAGTTGTACGCACAAAGCTGGCTGGCCGTGAGGTCGTTATCAAACGTTATAATATTAAGAATCTGGGTCATGCCATAAGCCGCTGCTGGCGACCAAGCCGGGCCGCGGCATCATGGTGCAATGCTAATTTACTGGTTTTTTCTGGTATTCCGACAACCGAGCCTCTCGCCTTTATTGAAAAGCGCATGGGTCCATTGAGACAAACAGCTTATTTTATTAGCGAATACCATGAGGCCGAGGAGTTGTTAGATGTTTACCAGCAACGCATGCCAACGGAATCAGAAGTGAGTCAGATTCAAACTATCTTTTCAGATCTGAACACAATGCAAGTTGGCCATGGTGATATGAAAGCGCAGAACTTGTTATTAGATAAGCAAGGTAAAATCAGGCTTATTGATTTAGATGCTATGCGAGAATATGGCAATAAAAAACAAGCGATCATGGCTCACTTGCAAGATAAAAAACGCTTTCTGAAAAACTGGAAGAATCCTGAGTTGGAGGCCTTTTTCAGAGTTATGCTGCAGGGACAAAATACACGTTTATGAAATACGCGGTCTGTTTATATAAGTTTTTCCCTTTTGGCGGACTTGCTCGTGATTTTATGAATATCATGCAATGCTGCCTGCAAGCTGATGATACGGTCGACGTATATGTGATGGAATGGCAAGGGGACGTCCCTGAGCAGTTTAATGTGCATATTATTGAAACCAAGGGCTGGAGCAACCACGCCAAGTTACAATCCTATATTGATCAGCTTTTGCCACAATTACATCAGCAAAATTATGACCTGGTCATTGGATTTAATAAAATGCCGGGGCTGGATGTTTATTACGCGGCAGACCCTTGTTATATCGATCGTATTAAGTCACATCCTCTGTATGCGCTTTTACAGTTTTCCGGACGTGTAAAATTTTATAAAGCTTGTGAAGAAGCCGTTTTTGGCAAGCAGTCAAATACTGTGTCGATGATGATTTCTGATGTGCAACAAGCGCTGTTCGAACAACATTATCAGACACCTCAAAATCGTTTAATCAGCTTACCGCCAGGTATTGACCGTGACAGGCAGCGTCCTGCCAATGCTGAACACATTCGTCAGCAAGTCCGTGCTGAATTTAATATTGCCCAAGATGAATGGTTAGTACTGATGGTGGGGACTGGCTTTAAAACCAAAGGCGTTGATCGAGCCATTGCCGCGCTAGCTAAGTTGCCGGAACAACTCAAAGATAAAACGAAGTTAATGGTGATAGGTGACGGTGATAACCGTTATCTACAACGCCAGGCACAGCAAGCTTCTATTGCTCAGCAAGTGACATTTCTTGGGGGACGTTCCGACATTCCCCGATTTTTGCTGGCGGCCGATCTGTTAATTCACCCAGCAAGAAAAGAAAATACAGGTACGGTGATTCTTGAAGCCATGGTGGCAGGGCTGCCAAGCTTGGTATCTGATGTCTGTGGTTACACCAAACACGTGACTAAGGCAGATGCGGGACGGGTTATTAGCGACGCTGAGAGTGCAGAAAAAACGGCTTTAGATCTGGCAGAAATGTTAGATAAAGACAAGTTACAGTATTGGTCGCAGCAAGCGCTTCATTATGCCGCAACAGAAGATTTGTATAGTATGCCGCAGCAGGCTGCCACAGTGATTAAATCACTGGCAAAACAAAAAAGGGAAAAGTAATGACAAAAACGGTATTGGTTACCGGTGGCGCAGGTTATATTGGCTCACATATTTGTGTGGTGCTATTAGAAGCCGGTTTTGAGGTTGTGGTGGTGGATAACCTCAGTAATAGTTCATCTATTGCATTGGATCGTGTCAGCCAGATTACTGAAAAAAAAGTAGCTTTTTATAAGGCCGATTGTCGGGATAAAACCGCCCTACAAGGTATTTTTAATACGCATCCTATTGACGCTGTTATTCATTTGGCTGGCCTGAAAGCGGTGGGGGAGTCATGCGCATTCCCTTTGATGTATTACCAGAATAATCTTGATGCTACTTTCGTCTTACTAGAAGTAATGCAACAGTTCTCCGTGAAGAATTTTGTGTTTAGTTCTTCAGCCACGGTCTATGGTGACCCGGCTTCCATGCCTGTTAATGAAACATTTCCAACATCCGCGACTAATCCGTATGGGCGCACCAAATTGATGATAGAAGAAGTTCTGGCGGATATGGTAAAAGCCACACCAGACACATTAAGTGTTGTATTGCTACGCTACTTTAATCCGGCAGGGGCGCATGAGTCGGGCCTAATCGGTGAAGACCCCAGTGCCATTCCTAACAATTTAATGCCCTATGTGACACAAACTGCGATTGGTAAACGAGAGTGCCTGTCTGTGTTTGGAGGTGACTATGACACAGTAGATGGTACAGGCGTACGTGATTACATTCATGTGATGGATTTAGCTAGAGGACATCTTGAAGCACTTAACTGGCTGGAATCTGAAGCAACAGCGCCATGTTGTAAAGCGGTCAATCTTGGTACTGGTCAAGGTTACAGCGTACTTGAAGTGATTGCAGCTTTTGAGCAAGCCTCAAATAAACAAGTGAAGTATCAAATTGTTGAACGACGGGCAGGTGATGTCGCCACTAATTATGCGGATCCGACATTAGCCAAATCTCTACTTGGATGGACTGCTGAAAAATCACTTGAAGATATGGTCACCGATGCGTGGCGTTGGCAGAGTCAAAATCCTAACGGGTATGGTAATGCTTGAGTTATCCAACACGACTCTAGTCGGTAAAGGCTTGCACAGAGAAGTACATGTGCATCCTGATGATTCATCAAAATGCGTCAAAGTGGTCGTTTTACGTGGTGAGGAAGAAACACGTCGTGAACAGGCCTATTATCGATTTTTACAACAGCGAAATATCGACTGGCTAAGTTTGCCAAAGTTCTATGGTAATGAAGACACCAATATGGGATCTGGTGCGGTGTTTGATTTGATTCGTGACGAGGATGGTCAGGTTTCAAAAACATTAGAGTTTTATCTGGATAATCTGGCATCGACTTCTGCATTAGTCGAACCCATCAGTCAGGCTCTAATCCGATTGAAACAGGACCTGTTAGAACAGAACATTATTACCATGACACTCAAACCGAAAAATATGGTTTTGCAGCAGCGGAATGATGGCATGAGGTGTTTGATTATCGATAATATCGGTAACTCGGATATTATTCCGATTAGCAGTTATGTTCGGTTTTTCGGCAAAAGAAAGATTGAACGGAAATGGGAAAAGTTTCAACGCCTGTTATCAAAGCAATTTATTAACCAACCCAGCATACAGAAAATTATAAAAGCAATATAAGGACATTGGTTGGTGACGGACAAGAAAATTTTAATTCTGGATGGAATTGGTGGTGCCACTCTCGGTCGAGATATTCATGCTTGTATAGACAACTCAGAATATTATGATTTAGCTAAGTTGGAGAATATCAGCTTATATAAGCCTCGCTCAGCTTTCACAAAAGTACAACGAAAACTATCTGAGAAAAATAGTTTTTATTACTTACCCAAGAAACGTTTTGAGTCGTTGTTATCATTAATTGAGGAAATTAAACCTGACAGTATTTTTGTTATAGGTTTTTTATATCGCTTTATTAAACCCAACCACCTCGCAGATTTAGCTAAAACTAAAGGTATAAAACTCTATTTATACGATACTGATAGCTGCAATCTATATTCAAAGCGTAGAGAGTTTATCTATTTTATTGAGAATGAAGTCCGTGTTTATGATCGCGTATTTTCATTTTCAAAAGTAGTGACAGAGTTTTTCAATCGAAAAAATATTAATACGATATTTTCACCTTTTGGGGCTAATCTGGTTGAAGCTGAGCCAGCTAAGTATCAGCATGACGTTTTATTTGTAGGTAGCGCTGATCTGAGACGTTGTTTTATGCTGGAACATATTGCTGATTATGTTTCTATCAAGGGAAATCGATGGAAAAGAAATCAATCAATAATGTCACCTGCTTTACAACAGAAAGTTGATGACAAACCGTTATGGGGACAAGAACTTTATCAGCATCTTGTCAGTTCTAAGATTGTATTGAATATCACTCGAGGACCATTCTATGCAGCTGAAACTGGTGTTAATTTAAGAATCTTTGAGGCAATGGCGGCAGGGTGTTTTGTCTTAACAGATTATTGTGATGAAGTGGCAGATTTATTCGAGATTGGTTTGGAAATTGAGACGTTTAAGGGCTCAAAAGAGCTGGTAGAAAAAGTGCTTTATTATTTGAGTAATGATGATGCCCGTTTAGCTATAGCTAAACGGGGACAGCAGAAAATAAGCCAACACTACACCTGGAAAAAACGTGTTGAGTATATGCTGAGCTATATGGATTAAATCAATCTACTTTGTGATGAGTATATCTTCCATCACTAAATACTGTAGATCAGAACCGAAAAACATATTTAATGCATCAGTTGGGCTACATACCATTGGCTCTCCGCGGCGATTCAGCGAGGTATTTAAGACCACACCATTGCCCGTGAGTTTCTCCATTTCCTGCAGCAGTGAGTAGTAACGAGGATTGGTTGCTTGAGTGACAATTTGAGCCCGAGCCGTACCATCTTCATGCACGACTTCAGGAATACGCGACTTCCAACTTTCAGCCACATCAAATGTAAATGTCATATACGGGCTAGGATGATCTGTCTGTAATATTTCTGGTGCAACTGTATCCAGCATACTAGGACAGAAGGGGCGCCAACGTTCACGATATTTAATCTGGGCATTAATTCTGTCAGCTACGCCTGAATGACTCGGTGAACCCAGAATACTTCGATTACCTAAAGCGCGAGGTCCAAACTCCATATGCCCCTGGAACCAGGAAACTGGATTACCATCAGCTAGAATTTTAGCTGTTTCGGCGGTGACATTGTTCATTCGCTCCCATTTAACTGGCTGTTCGTATTGCTCACAGGCCTCAATACATTGTTCAGTGGTATAGGCTGGGCCTAAGTAGACATGCTCCATTTTTTCTACGGGTACACCGGATAATTGTGAAGCATAACTGGCCGCACCAATGGCAGTACCCGCATCGCTTGCCGCCGGTTGTACAAACAGTTCTTTGACACCGGACATGGCAATAATACGCTGGTTGAGTTTCACATTGAGAGCCACACCACCAGCATAAGCGATTTTGCCAGTGTCTTTAATAATGTCACCCAGATAAAAATCAATCAGTTTTAAAGCTGTTTTCTCTAACAGGTCTTGGATGCTTGCGGCGTAATCGATGTAAGGCTCATCTTTTTCATCGCCTTCTCGCATAGGGCCGAGCCATTCGATTAACTCAGGACTGAAAAAGTAGCCTTTGCCATTCTTCTTGTAACGGCGAGTGCCTACGACATTGACCAGTTTGGTATTGACCTTGAAGTCACCGTTTTTGTAGTCAATTAAACGTGAGAAGTCGAAACGCTTCGGATCACCGTAAGGGGCCATACCCATTACTTTGAATTCGCCATCCAGCATTTCAAAGCCAAGATATTCTGTTAATGCACCATAGACACCACCAAGTGAATCCGGATCATAGAATTCTTTGATCTTATGAATCTTGCCATTTTCGCCATAACCAAAAAAAGTAGTGGCATATTCGCCTTTACCATCAATACCGATAATGGCTGTTTTTTCTTTAAAACCACTCAAATGGTAGGCACTACTGGCATGCGCTAGATGATGTTCAACTGGGACAAATTTAACGCGTTTCGCTCCGATACCTAGATCATCTAATAACTTCATTACATTTCGGTGATTCCGCCAATATCGACGGTTACCGCTGAATAAAGCGGTAAGTGCGCGGTCAGGGGCATACCAATGGCGCTTTGCATAGTGCCAGCGTGCGGGTGATTTCAGGCCAATCTCAGCGTAAGGGAAAGCCACAATATCAATCTGATCGGGACGAATACCAGCCTGTTCTAAACAGAATTTAGTGGCCTCATAAGGCATTTTCCCTTTGGCGTGCTTGTCACGCAGAAAACGCTCCTCTTCAGCAGCAGCTACAAGCTTTCCATCAATATATAAAGCAGCAGAGGCGTCGTGATTTACCGCGCCAGACAAACCTAAAACGATCATGATGTGATATATGTCTTTGAGTTAAACAGTGCGTAAGTATATCGCATGCAGTCGGTCAACACGACTAATGACGTTTTGCTTTTTTGGGCTTAGCAATTTTATGTAAAAGTTGTTTAGTCTTTTTAGACAATGGTTGTTCATTGAAATACTGTTGTAAAAAGAAAACGCGGTCTTTCATTGACCAATCTTCATTAGCATGACGGTCTAGTGTGCCCAGATCTCTCAGCATCGATTGTCTGACCAACAATGTACGTTTCATTTTCTCCAGATCGATGATTTTTATCTTCCAGCCGTTAGATACTGGCTTAGCAAAAATGTGTTTGGGATAAAGTGAATTATGTTGAAAATGTGCTTGGTGCATATTCACCAATACATGAGCTACAGCTTTCAGTAATTGTTTACGTGACACATTTGATAAGCTTGAGGGAGAAATGTTTTCGAGTGATTGATAATCTCGAAGCTCTTTTGTAACCAGTATCGCCCTTGACTGGTCACATGAAAAATAGACAGGTTCAAGTGTAGGAATATGCTTAGCCGTAAGTTTAAGAATATTGTTATATTCTTTTTGAAAGGTATGAATGCCTTTTAAAGGATGACACCATGTTTTTGTGCGATGATTTTCCTGACGTTTGATAAACACATCAATAGCACCATGTGTTGTTTCAAGTACATATTTAACCACACCACTCCAGCCACCGCGTCTGTGGTTTGGGGGCTCGAACCAATCTGTATCCAGTTGCCATATCGTGTCAAAGTCATATTTGTTTTTGTGTTTTATGTCTGCCATTTTTATACGACCTGATTATTGAATATATTTGCTATGTAAAGTAATGCATTATTCTTAAATACTGATTAATTGGCAAAAACAAATCAGTTAAGGTGAGAGAATTTTCTTTATTTGCTCTAATTTCCAAAATGCTCTCCTCCCAGCTTCATCAGAAAAGTAAGTATGTAGTTTCATAAGCGAAGCATCATGACTATATGTTGACTCTCTGTTATTGGCTGAATGAACCAGTAACTCTGCTAACTTTTCAGAAGATGCAAAAGGAAATAATAGCCCTGTGTTTTCTACAATTTCTTTTGCTCCTCCACAATCACTACAAATTATAGGTAGATTCGCGATCATAGCTTCCAGCACAACCATACCAAAAGGCTCACTATCAGAGGTCAAGACAAAAATATCGAAGGCTGTAAAGTAACGCTTCGCATCTTTGATGTAGCCAATAAATTTGATGTTGTCTTCTACATTCAGTGATTGAGCAAGATCATGAAGTTTTTGTTGAAGCTTGCCCTTGCCAATAATAATTAACAAAGTATTCTCAGGGAGCGCATGCTTTGCTTTGGCAAATGCCCGAATCAGTGTCTCTTGGTCTTTATCAGGATGTAATCTGCCTACATTACCGATAACATAAGATTCATCAGGAATATCTAGCATTTCTCTGGCTTTAGCTTTACTCAAGAGCTCATTTTTTGAGTGTTCTATATCCACTCTGTTATATAAAGTTTCGATCCCATCTACGGGAAAACGGGGTAAGTGCTGTTTTATATCGGCTGATACAGCCTTGGATACCCCTATGAGTAATAAGCGAGATGAGAAGAATTCTGTAAAAAGCCTTCTTCCTAAACGGTCAAAGTCACCAAAAGCGTGATGAATACTCATTACAGGAAGTTGTGTGGCAATGAGGGCTAAATATGTGGGTTTTGTCCTATGTGCAATACAAAGTTCGTAGTGTTTTTGTTGAGATATTCTCTTCACTCGTTTCAGTAGTGATAACTTAAGTCCTTTAAGTTTATGCTTTGGGCTTTCAAGAAAAATGACCTCATCAGACAGTGTATTTTCTAACAAGTCAGCTCTGGGGGCTCCCGTTAGGAAGACCGTTGTAACAAGGAAACTAGTGCCTTTAAATAATGATGCATATTGTCGCGCGCAATCATCAAAAGGCGGATCGTAGCTATGGCATAACTGCAGAACGTGACGTGGTCTAGTTGTCAATATTTAACACCCTATAGATGACTGCCTTATCACCTCGAGCGTTCTCACTGTAATGAATTGGCATCAAATCCCAGTTAGCATATTGTTTTTTTCTTTCTGCGCGAGAGGGCTTCTCGATAACAATAAAATAATCAAACTGCTTGTTAGTTTGAAGCGTTCTATCGAGTTTTAACCGCGCTTTAGGCTCATTTTCATGGAAATAAAAATCAATAAAAATATCGTTGGTGAGAACCCGGCTGTTTTCCGGCAAATTTTGGCTCGCCCAGATCGCAGTTTCTTTTATATAGCCTTTGGTCACACTGGTGGTGAAGGTATCAATGATACTCGCAAGAAGTAAGAAGGGGATGAGTGTAAGGGCAAATTTATTTTTGGCTAGCCAGTAATCATCAATCAGACGACACATCGCAGGTAGCATAAGCAGGACCACAGCAGTAATTAGCATGACTGCATAACGGGTACTGATGAAGTAATGTTTAAATAGGAACGTAAGCAGAATAATGAGGTTGATGCCAATGAAGAAAAGCAGGAAGCGACGAGTATTACTTTCCGACGAGCCTGTTTTTTGCTGCACTTTAGCCATGGTAAAAAAAATAAGGTTTAGCGGCGATAAACCCGTAATGATTTTTGCTAGTAACATATATACAAGGCCTGAAGCTAAAATCATCCCGCCGTAGCGTTCGGAATATTGACTCAATAACTCTTTACCTAGAATAGTCGCTTTCTCATGAAATACCTCAGTAATACTTGAGTGGTCCAGAAATTCGGTCACACTGAGGAGTTTGCCAAAGGAGCTTTTCATGCCTTGTTGTTGAGTAAATACGGCTGCAGCCAATACGCCACCAAGAAGGAATAATGAACAGAGTTTAATAGCTGATTTTAAGCCATCTCTAAATCCTAGTTGGAACACTATGAATAGAGGCGTTGCCAGAATAATAACAATAGCTTCAACACGGAATAACAGGGCTAATAGGCTGGATAATTGCCAGTAAATACCATTTTGCCAATTAGGCTTTTCTAAAAAAATAATGGTTCGGTAGATTGAAATTGAGATAAAAGCCCAATAGCCAATGTCTCTAATAATATAACTACGGTAGTCATTAAGTGTAGAAAAACAGAGAATGATTAAGGATGCAATAAAGACGTATCTTAGGTTAGCTAATAATTTATTAGCAATCAGTACTAGCGCATCAGTAAAAACCACAAAAAGCAGGCTATTGATGATCTGCCCACTCAATTCTAGTTGGATACCTGTAAATTGATGAATAACGGCAATTAAGATGGAAAAAAATGGCCAATCGTACATGGCTGCTGTCGCAGCCAATCCACCTTCTATATAAGCTTTTGCCATATTCAAGTATAAAACACCATCGCTATTAATCAGCTGATCGGTGGAGAATGCCAATACGGAAAACAGCAGACTAATGAATGCCGTAAATAGACGAATATTGTGAAGGGATAAGTCTGAAAAAAACGAGTTTAACGGTTTCATAATGTTGTTTTTATTAGTTCAATCACACTGTCAACAGACAGTTTTTTCATACAGTTATGGTGGCCTAATGGGCAGGTACGCTTAAAGCATGGACTGCATTCGATGTCTATCTGGGTGATGTGCGCGTTGCTGGCTAAAGGTGGGGTGAAAGCCGGAGAGGTCGGACCATATACAACCACTAATGGCACTTGTAAGGCAGCGGCGATGTGCATTAACCCTGAATCATTAGAGACCACCTGATCGGCTGTTCCTAACAGGTCGATGGCTTCTTCTAACTTTGTCTGACCAGCCAGGCTGATAAGGTTGTTTGATTGCTGACTGGAAAGATGGATGATTTCTTCAGCGGTGCTGACATCCGCTTTGGAACCCAGTATCAACACTTGCCAGCCGGATGTAAGAAAAAAATCAGCTAAAGCGGCGTAATGAGAGGTTGGCCATTGTTTGGCTGGGCCAAATTCTGCGCCCGGACAGAGAATAAGTCTTTTTTGACCGTCCGACTGTCGTTTGGGGTTAATCGCTTCATTAGCAGGCTCGGCAAGCATCAAGGGTGCTTCATAAGCGGGCGGAATTCGTGATAATGACGCTGGATGCGCCAGAGCGACAAAACGCTCGACCATCATCGGCAAAGCCTGCTTATCGAGTTTTCGGGCATCATTCAGTAAGCCGTAACGATATTCTCCAAGCCATCCCGTTCTTAGCGGTATTTTTGCAAACCAAGGAATTAATGCTGACTTCCAGGAATTAGGCAGCACAATAGCTTGGTCGTAGCGTTTATCTCGTAATGACTGACCGAGTTTTTTACGCATATTCCAGCCAAAAATACCATGCGATATGGGCATACTGATGGCTTCATTGACCTCTGGCATACGTTGAAGCAGCGGTCGAGTCCAGTCCATAGCGAGCACATCGATGGTGACTTCTGGATTGTTCTTTTTCAACGCTATAAATAGCGATTGTGCCATCACCATATCGCCAACCCATGATGGGCCGACAATCAAAATCTTTTTATCAGGATTCCTTCCCGTCATACTTAATGTAGTGTGCTATGAGCGATATAGATGAATATAACGCCCAAGGCGATCAAGCTGATTTGTTGCAAAGACTCTGATGGCTTGACCTTATCGTGTAAGCCAGGAATTAAATCTGCTACAGCCACGTAAATAAAGCTGGATGCCGCAACAAGCAGAACATAAGGCAGAATTTGTTGCATATCAGAAAGGGCAAAATAACCCAGTAAAGCACCAGCCAACGTGCCTAAACTCGAGAGAATATTGTAATAAAGCGCTTTTTTGCGGCTAAAGCCGCTGTGCAGCAAAATTACAAAATCACCTAACTCTTGTGGAATTTCATGGGCGGCAATAGCTAATGCCGTCACAATACCCAAATGCACGTCTGTTAAAAATGCGGCAGCAATTAAAATGCCGTCGACAAAGTTATGAATTGTATCGCCAATGAGAATTAGCGGCCCTGCAGACTTATGCTTGTGATCGTGATGGTGACCACCGTGGTGATCGGGTCTGTCGAGTTCAGGGATATGTTCGTGACCATGATGGCTATGACAATGTCGCCATAACACCATTTTTTCCAGCGCGAAGAAACTGAGTAGACCAATAAGTAAGGTAAAGCCGATAGCATGTGCATCAATGGCGTATTCATGTTCGATGGCGTGAGGGATTAAGCCAAGAAATGACGCGCCTAACATGGCACCAATCGCAAAGCTGACCAAATGTGGCACCGTTAAACTACGGTGTTTTTCGGGCAGTAATAAAAAGGATGAAGCAACAACGACGCTTAAAAGTCCGCCTACCAGACTAAAAACGATGATCCAGATGAGTAATTCCATAATGATCCAACAAGGCTGAATTAAGCCGGTAATGATACCTTATTTATTGCCGATCCAGATAAGCGAAACGATGCGACCGGTCTCGCCATCGCGCCGGTATGAAAAAAAGCGTGAGGTCTCGGTCACCGTACAGGCATCGCCACCAGACATTTGTGTGATGCCAAGCTGCCTTAATCTCAAACGGGCAAGTTGGTAGATATCAGCCAAATAGTGGCTATTATCCGTTTGCTGAAACGCGACTTGTGCGGTATCTGAGTGATTGATAAATGCCTCAAACACATCTTGACCGACTTCAAATTTTTCGGGACCAATTGCGGGCCCCAGCCAAACATGAAGTTTATCTGTTGAGTCTTGAAAACGCGATATAGTCGTTTCTATGATGCTATCGGCTAAACCACGCCAGCCAGCATGAATGGCGGCAATTTCAGTACCAGCTTCATTGCTAATTAATAGAGGCAAACAATCCGCTGTCATAATGGCGCAGACGTGATCGTTTTGATTACAGTAGATGGCATCTGCTTCGATGCCTTCATACCAGTCCTGACTGTTGATGACCTTAGTACTATGCGTCTGTTGTAACCAAAGCGGGGAAGCCGGCAGCGTCAAGGCTGAGGCAAGTAGTTGACGATTTTTTTCTACATTCTCATGTGTATCGTTAACGTGTTCGGCAAGATTAAGGCTGTCGTATGGGGGCGGGCTGACACCGCCCTTTCTGGTGGTTGTGTATGCCTGAATATGGTCGGGCATTGTCCAGTCTGGCGTGACAAATTCCAGTGATTTTCTAACCATTCACGGCATCCAGCAAATAATTTTGCCAAACTTGAAATAACGCCTCATCAATGGCAGCACAGGAAGAGCGTGGCTCTAATGTGTAACGAAATGAAGGGTTTCCATACAGTGTCGAAGCAAAACCACCGGCTTCTTCCAAGATCAAGTCACCAGCTGCATAGTCCCAGATTTGTTGTTTACCATGCAGATAAATATGGCCCCGTCCGGCTGCTAGCCAGCATAACTCGAGCGCGATAGAACCTAAATTCCGCTGTGAAGCAAAAGGACGATCTCTGACAAGTTTCAACGCTAAATCTTGAGGTAGCCGTTTGAAATCTACAAAGGCAATAGTGTTATCCAAACTGAGACTAGGAGAGGTTAAACGCAGAGGTAAATCATTTAACCAGGCTCCCTGACCACGAAGAGCAGTGAAACTCTCATCTCTCGATGGATCAAGCACCATAGCAAAAGTCACTTTACCTTGCTCGATTAGTGCCAATGAAATGGAGTAAAGAGGCAAGCCAGAAGCAAAATTGCTGGTGCCATCGACCGGATCAAGACACCATATTGGCTTACCAGAATCGAAAAGCTGCTGTTGCTGTTCGGTAGACATTTCTTCACCCAGTAGCGCAATATCAGGATACAGTTCGGCGAGCCTTTTACTTAGAGCGCTTTGTACTGCATCATCTGCTGCGGTGACGATGCTGCCATCTTTTTTGTAATCCCGGCTAACGTTATTGGTCAATGGAAGAAGGGTCGTGAAGGCCACGTCCCTGACAATGTGTTGAATTTGTTGCCGGTCTATATTCATGACTTGAGTATAACAGTGAAAAAAGGAATTTGATTCAATCTATCGATGACAATCTGTAAACTGCTTATCACTTTACTTGCTTTTTGACACCAACAACATGCGCATGCCTCGATTTTATACTGAAACACTGTCATCTTCTGAATCAGAATTTGTCTTACCGGATGACGTGCACCGTCATGCCATTCAAGTGCTGCGGCTCAAACCAGGGGCCAATATTCGTTTGTTCAATGGTGGCGGTATGGAGTATGAAGCAGAGTTGACCCTTGTTGAAAAGCGGCATTCACGCGTGCGCCTGGGCAATGCGATTGAAACACAGAAAGAATCACCATTAGGCATCACCTTATTACAAGGCGTTTCACGTGGTGAGCGAATGGACTTTGCTATACAAAAAGCGGTGGAGTTGGGCGTCAAAAAAATTGTGCCTGTGATAACCGAACGTTGCAATGTGCAGCTAAATGGTGACCGCGCTGATAAACGCTTTCATCATTGGAGAGGTGTCATGATTAGTGCCTGTGAGCAATCAGGTCGGAGTTTTTTGCCTGAATTAAGCCCAGTTCAAACATTAGCCGATGTATTATCTGATTATCAGGATGAGCTGAACTTGGTACTGGATCCTCTAGCAGAAACACGCTTTACTGAGTTGTCAAAGCCTCAATCGCTAACCATGTTCATTGGTCCAGAGGGTGGTTTAGCGGATAGCGAAGTGGCGATGGCAAAAGATACCGGTTATCAGGCTGTACAATTTGGACCACGTATTTTACGAACGGAAACAGCCGCGGTGGCAGCTCTGGCTGTCTCTCAAACATTATGGGGTGATCTAGGATGAATGACAGCGAAATTTTAGTCATCATTCTAGCTGCTATAGCCTGGTTTTGGTGGGACAGTCGCGGTGTGGCTGAACGCGCGACGCTGGCAGCAAAATCGTATTGCGCCAATACCGGCGTGGCTTTTTTAAACGATACGGTGTTCTGGCGTAAGATACGATTTAAACGTAATCGCCAAGGTCGTATACAGTTGCAGCGGTATTACTTTTTTGAGTTCGCCAGTGATATGCAGCAGCGTTATCAGGGGGAGGTCATCATGATGGGTAAAAAAGTCGAGTCGATTAAAATGGATGCGTTTCGCGCCGGTTAACATCAACAGAGGATAATCATGACTAAATTGATGGCATTAGTGGTGGATGATTCTCGCGTTGCCAGAATGACCTTAAGCAAATTGCTACGTGACCATAGTTACAGCAGTGTGGAATGGGGTAGCGCTGAAGAAGCGATGCAATGGTTACAGACCACGGATACCTTACCGGATATCATCTTTATGGACGTTATGATGGCGACGATGGATGGCCTGACAGCTACCTCCCAGCTGAAACAACACCCACAATGGGGACATATTCCGGTCGTCATTTGTACAGGTAATGAAACGGAAGCTGATCAGAAAAAAGCATTTGATGCAGGTGCCTCAGCTGTTTTGAGCAAACCGCCCGAAGCGGATAAGCTGGAAAGTATATTAGATGAAATTGAGTTCAGCGCTATCCCATTGCCTGATGCTGCTCATGCTGATTCTGAGTCAGCGCAGCCAGAGATAAATGTCATCCTGGCCTCATTTAAAGATGAGTTACTTCGAGATGTTGAACAACGGTTGCAATCAAGCTCAACGACTCAGTCTGAAGCTTCAGACCAGTTTGGCCGTGATGAGGTTGTGCAGCTGGTAAGAGAGCTCACTGAACAACAGTTTTCCGCTTTAAAACAATCCTTATCAATTCAGCTGAATGAATTGGTGTCGATAACCGCAGAACCGGTTTTAGAGCAAACGCTAAAAGAGATGGACTTAAGTTCAAACATTGATCGTGCTTTGGAGCAAAATGCCACCAAATGGTTGGATAAACAGCAAAATGTGGTGCGTGAGTCGGTACTTCGCCAGTTAAAACATGATCTAAACCCGCTGGTCGCCAAAAGCCTGGAAAGGTTGGTGAATGAAAAAATATTGCCGCTTATTCGTAACCAGGTCACAGCAATGAAAAATGAATTTGATACTAGTCATCAGGAGCAATGGGCACAAATTCAGGCGCAACTGATGATGCAGCGTAAAATCAGTATTGGTGTGGGTGTGATTGCTATACTCGCCTTAATCTTTGTTCTGATTTAATGTTGCCATCGATTCGTGAAGCACAGGCCTATGGTCGCACTTGCCTCGCTCATTCAAACAGTCCCGATGTCGATGTGCAGTATCTGTTATGTCACGTGTTGACGTGTTCGCCAACACGCCTGTTACTCGATGCCGAGACAGATCTGACAGAGCAGCAATGGCAAGACTTCAAACACCTCATCACGAGACGCCAAACCGGTGAGCCAATAGCGCATATTACGGGCAGCAGGGGGTTTTGGTCACTCGATCTGGCGGTTAATAATTCGACACTTATTCCCCGAGCCGATACCGAATTACTGGTCGCGCTGTCATTGCCAAAGCTGCAGCCGGGTATGCGCATAATTGATTTAGGGACAGGAACGGGGGCCATCGCTCTCTCCATCGCACATGAGCGGCCTGATGTCACTATCATTGCCAGTGACTTTCATCTACAGGCGGTCAAGTTAGCGCAACAAAATGCCCAATCCTATAGGCTTGGCCACGTTCATTTCTTTCAAGCTTCCTGGTTGAGTGCATGTCAGCCAGCTCAGTTTGATATGGTAATCTCGAATCCGCCTTATATCGAAGCAGATGACCCACATCTACAGCAGGGTGATGTTCGTTTTGAACCGCTTTCTGCGTTGATATCAGGACCGGACGGGCTTGATGATATACGCCAGATTATCAAGCAGGCTGCGATCTGTCTGAAACCAGGTGGCTGGTTACTCATTGAGCATGGACATGATCAATCCCGTGCAGTGCAGCAATTATTCTCAGAGGCAGGGTTTGTAAAGATTTCGGCTCACCAGGACTTTGGTGGTAACGATCGGGTTGTCATAGCACAACTCACGTTATAATGCCGGGCTATTCAGTAGAGTTAACAGACGATGAATGACGAACAGCTACTCCGCTACAGTCGACATATATTACTATCCCAGATGGATATTGAGGGCCAACAGCGTCTGCTCGATAGTCATGTCATGATTATCGGGATGGGCGGACTGGGTGCGCCTGTTTCGATGTATCTTGCTGCCTCAGGAGTAGGCCATTTAACACTGGTCGATGATGACGTGGTTGAATTAGCCAATTTACAACGCCAAATTGTTCATACACATAAGAATATCGGTCGAAAAAAAGTCGACTCCGCATATGAACAGCTTCATGCTCTGAATCCTGATATCACTATCGACATGATTGATGAGCGCTTGGATAAGCCTGCTATGCTGGCGACATCGCGTCACGTGAACGTGATCGTGGATTGCACCGACAATTTTGAGACACGTTTTTTCTTAAACGAGATCAGTAGGGAAAATCAGATACCACTGGTGTCTGGTGCCGCTATCCGTTTTGATGGGCAAGTCACTGTTTATGATCCGCGTCAAGCAGATTCGCCTTGTTATCGTTGTTTGTATGAAGATAAAGGCGAACTGCAGGAAACCTGCTCAGAGAGTGGTGTTTTTGCCCCGATGCTGGCCATGATCGGCGGTACTCAGGCTGCGGAGACATTAAAACTACTGGCAAAAATTGGGACACCTTTAACGGGGCGTTTATTACTGCTGGATGGGCTTTCCATGAGTTGGCGAGAGATAAAACTGAAACCTGATCCAAGCTGTCCAGTATGTGCGGACAGTCATCACCGTGAATAAACTGAACAAGCATGTCATGCTGTTGAGAAAAGACAAATAAGTCGAGGATTTGAACACTACTATGAGTCGAATGACAAATACTGTTGAATTGGAACGTGCTGCGGAAATGGCACTGACTGAAGCCAAGAAGCGCGGTGCAAGTGCTGCCGAGGTTGGGCTTAGCCACAGTGAAGGATTATCCGTCACGGTTCGTCAACGCGAAGTCGAAACGTTGGAGCACAACAATGATACAGGCTTAGGTATCACGGTCTATTTTGGACATAGCAAAGCATCGTCAAGTACCTCTGATTTAAGTGAAGCGGCCATCACTGAAGCTGTAGGGGCGGCCTGTAATATTGCCAAACATACTCAGGCTGATGAAGCGGCCGGGCTGGCGGATGCTGATTTAATGGCCACTGTATTTCCAGAGTTGTCGCTCTATCACCCATGGTCGATTGATGTTGAAAAGGCGATTGATCTTGCCACGCTATGTGAGCAGGCGGGTCTCGATAACGATCCACGAATATCAAATTCTGAAGGAGCGACCGTTTCCAGTCATACAGGTCAGCGTGTTTATGCTAACAGTCATGGCTTTATGGGGGCGACTCAAAGTAGTCGACATAGTTTGTCTGCAACGCTTATTGCTCAAGATGCACGCGGTATGCAGCGCGATTACTGGTATGACATCAAACGTGATGCTAATGATCTTCTGAGTGCTGAGTCCATCGGTTTAAAAGCAGCAGAACGGACATTATCAAGATTAGGTGCCGGTGAAGTAAAAACAGGTAGCTACCCGGTGATATTCACTGCTCAGATGGCCCCTTCACTGTTCGGACAGTTAATCTCAGCTATCCGCGGCGGTGCGCTGTATCGCAAAGCCTCATTTTTGCTGGATAAAAAAGGTGAGCAAATTTTCCCTGAGTTTATTCATGTGCATGAACAACCACATATTCTCAAAGCCTTGGGTAGTGCCAGCTTTGATGGTGAAGGTGTGGCCACACAAAATCGTGACATTATTTTAGATGGTGTGTTGCAAGGCTATGTGCTCGACAGTTATGCCGCCCGACGCTTGGGTCTGCAAACAACAGGTAATGCCGGTGGTGTGCACAACTTAACGATTGATAGCAGTACTGATGCTGATTTGGCTGCACTGATCAAAAAAATGGGTAAAGGCATTATCGTCACAGAAACCATGGGCATGGGTGTCAATATTGTGAATGGTGACTATTCACAAGGGGCCGCTGGCTTTTGGGTAGATAATGGTGAAATTCAATACCCAGTCGATGAATTTACTATCGCCAGCAACTTACAAGACATGTTTATGGGTATTGTGGATGTGGGAAGTGACGTAGATATTCGTGGTAATACGCGTTGTGGCTCAGTGCTGATTGATAAAATGATGATAGCGGCTGCATAAGGCCTATACAGGGTTAGTTGTTGCGTATTTCAGCGATATTAACTGCGTTATATCGGTCAGTTCTAGCAGTGCAAATAATTGAGATAACTGTTGACGCATTATTTTTATGCGATGAGCTTGTTGACTCCGCTGTTGGTTCAGCTGCGGTATAAGATCAGTCTGCTCATCAGCTTCTCTGTCATTGATTGGGCTGACAAAGCATTGAAATGCATGAAATTGTTTGGCTGATAGCCCACGCTGAAGAAAACGATCCTTATCCCTTTGCGTCATAAACTGATGATCAAACATCCACTGCCATTGGTCATGGTGGGTTTCAAATCCGTATAACGCGGTGTTCAGTGATTCACCTTCTTTAGCCTGCAAGCCTTTTACTTGCTCATGCAGTTCAGCTAGATGAATCTCGATAGAACGCCAGAAATTATCCGTATGCTGGTCAGCACCATTTCGTTCCGTGCAGCCAATGACCGAGATGTGTCTCTGACCTGATTCATCGACGCCCAGAAATAGCGGAATCGATTCTGAGGTAGTAAGTAAGCAGGGGAGGAATAAACGACTTTCATGATGCTGTATCAGGTCATCATGATTTTGTTTGAGTTGTGAATGGTTGCTGGCAATGATGTTGTCAAAAAACTGATTCTGGCTGGCGGAGCAATGCTCATGAATGCGTTCAAACCCCAGTTGATACTTGTTCTCCCAGCGTTTTTTATTTTTGAGTTGATAGGGAATACGTTGCAGACTGACCTTTTTTGTCTGACTTTGCCAGCGAGGAAAATCAACATAAACGACTTTATCCAGAGTCAGTTCAACGTTTAATGGTAGCGTCACTGATAAACCATGACTTGAGACATCCACACTGGTGCTATTCCACTCTTGCTCATTGATATGTAAGGTGACCGGAGTACGGATATGATATCGCTGAACCTGGCGTTTAATAACATGACTCAAGGCATATGGCGTAGGCAAATCATTTAACTCCCACATCGGGATGTCATAACATTCTGGCGTACTCTCTTGCGTATGTGTAGATTTGATTTCGGTGTCTGATAGCGCGGTTTGTAAGTCGATCAAACGAATAGCATATTGTGGATAGTGCAGATTATTTGCTAGCTGTTCTGCGTAGGCTGGAGCATGTTCCTTGAGCATGCTCAGAGATGATGCAGACACAGAATCATCAATTTGGATTGGGCTTCGCAGCATCAGAAACAGGTGCTGTTGCTCTATATTAGCGTGATTAAGTAATGCGCTGACTTGCTTGTCTGATTTTAATGAAGAAAAACATAAGCGTTTGTCACCGATCAAAATCAATCGTTTCTCTTGTTGTTTCTGCTCAGGCGCTGGCAGACTCTCAATCAGTGCACTCAGGTTGGTTTGCCAATGTTGCGTCTGCCAGTGTGCTTCAGCAGCACAAAAAATAGCCTGATAATCCGGGTAGTCTGCATATTGCACTTGCCACAATACCGGGTAAGCAAGATGATTAACCCAAAGGCGTCGATAAAAAGCTTTTTGTAAATTGAGTAGCTCATACTCGGTATCAATATGACGCTGTTTAGCCAGGTGTTCAATAAAGCCAGACATCCACTCTACAAATTCCATATCCGCGTTTTCTTGGGTAAGAATGAGGGTGGAGTAGGCTTCATCGTGTTCCAGTTTTAATATCTGATAACGCTGAAGCGAGAGAAAAGTGTGCCGGTGTTTTTCTGCAAGCTCGCTAAATTCAACCGTCACAGAGTCGCCAATGTGTAATGTATAACTACGTTTGATCGTGACCCGGATGGCCGTTGAAGATATATTGACGGTATGGCCGCTGTATAGCACATCTGCCATCCGAAGTTTGATGGGCGTACTAAAATTCAGTCGTTGCTCTGCTCGGGCAAAATTCTCATCCAGCTTCAGTCGTTGAATTTTTGTTTGGTCATCTTCCCTTGGCTCATCCGTGATACTGGCCTGTTCTAATTGTCTGATCGTTTTCAGTACGGCTTCGTAGACTGCCACGGTGTAGCGGCCCTGAGTACGCTGCATGAGTTGTTTGACTAGGAGATAAGCTCTATCATCCAAATAATGTCGACGGCCACCAAACTCATAGGCCTGACATTCCCCGCTTACCTTGCCTCGTAAATCAATAATTCGCAGGCAATCTTTGTTAAGACGTTGTTTTTCTAATCCTTGCAAAAAGGCTTGGTTTTTTTGCTTAAGATCAGCATTTTCAGCCATGGTGGTATGAGCTACACGTGATATTCGGCAGGCGTTTTTGCCTGAATACTCAAGGCGTGAATTTTCGATTTCATCAGAGATTCAACCTGCTCAAAAACCAAACGATGACGTTTGATAAGTGTTAAGCCTGAGAAGGCGTTACTGACAATCAGCACGTTGTAATGACCACCACCTGTATTGCCAGCATGACCAGCATGTTTATCGCTGTCATCTTCAATTTCAATCAGTTCTGGTGATAGGGCTTGCAGTGCAGTTTTGATATCGTCAATGGTGCTCATGGTAAGACTTTTTTAAAGGGTTTAACGGTGACGTTGGCGTAGACATCAGCATCCACATAAGGATCTTCTGCTGCCCATGATTGTGCTTGTTCAAGGCTGTCAAACTCAGCAACAACCAGACTACCACTGAATCCAGCTTCTCCCGGGGCTTCTGTGTCAACAGCAGGGTGAGGACCAGCCAAAACAAGACGGCCTTGGTTCTGTAGTACTTGAAGACGTTCCAAATGCGCAGGTCTGGCAGCAAGACGCTTGCTGAGACTGTCTGGATTATCTTCGCTGATAATGGCATATAACATAATTCACAATCCCTATTTTTTTACTTCTACAGCATGTTTGGCCAAATAAATGGACTGTGCCACAACAAAGACGATGGTTAGTCCTAACATGCCAAATAATTTGAAGTTAACCCACGTAGCTTCATCATAGTTAAAGGCCACATACAGGTTAACGAGACCGGATAATATAAAAAAAGCGACCCAGGCCAGGTTGAGACGAGTCCAGACTTTGGCTGGTAATTGAATATGATCCGCCATCATTCGTTCCAGCAACGATTTATCGGTAAACAGATAAGCCCCTATAAAGACTAATGCGAATAACCAGTTTACTGCCGTGGGTTTCCACTTAATAAAGTCCGGGGTATGTAACCAGAGCGTCAGCCCGCCTAACACTAGTACTAAGGCCAGAGTGATTAAATGCGCACGTTCGACTTTTCGATACAACAACCAAGTGATGCAAACCTGTAATAAACTGACCACAATCATGACGGCGGTCGCGACATAGATACCTTCTAACTGATAGCTAATGCCATTAAACGTGTACTCTCCGCCGCCGAACTTGTACGCTACAAAAAACAACACTATTGGCAGGAAATCGAAGAATAATTTCATTTCGTTTTTTCACTTCAAGCAGGATGTCTGCATTCTATCGTAAAATATCACCTATGACTCAGTTTGACTTACATACCCATTCCACCGCTTCTGATGGTTCGCTCACACCAGAAGCGTTGGTATCGCGCGCCAAGCAGCAAGGTGTTACTCATCTTGCGTTGACAGACCATGATGGAACAGAAGGCATCAGACAGGCGATGAAGGAGGCTCTGTCTCAGGATCTTGTTCTGATTCCTGGGGTAGAAATCTCCGTCAGCTGGCATGGTGCGACCGTGCATATTGTCGGTCTGCAAATTGATATTGATAATGCGGCTTTGCAGGAAGGATTATCAGCTTTGCGAGATTATCGGCGTCAGCGAGCCATAGATATTGCAACCCGTTTAGAGAAAGCCGGCATCTCTGGCGCTTATGAGGGCGCGAGTCAATATGCATCTGAAACGATGATGGGACGTGTACATTTTGCTCGCTTTTTAGTTGAAAAAGGCTATGCAAAAGATATGAAGGATGTGTTTAAGCGCTTTTTGGTTCGTAACAAACCGGGGTATGTCAGTGGCAATTGGGCCAGCCTCGAAGAGACCGTTAACTGGATTAATGCTGCTGGTGGACAAGCCGTGATAGCGCATCCTGCACGGTATAAAATGACGGCGACAAAACGTCGGAAATTAGTCGCTGAATTTAAAGATCTGGGCGGGGCGGGTATTGAAGTTGCATCAGGCTCTCAGCACCCGGAAGAGGTGAGAACAATGGCACGACTGGCAACAGAATTTGATTTGCTGGCTTCTGCAGGCTCCGACTTTCACAGCCCTGACAATAGCTATACTGAACTCGGTAAAATGACAGACTTGCCGCCAAATGTGACACCCATCTGGTCTACATGGGTGAATTAAGACCAAATTTTATAAAGTGATTTCATATGAGCCAGTTTTTTCAAATACATCCAGAGAATCCTCAGGTCAGACTCATCAAACAGGCCTGCGAAATTATTCGTCGTGGTGGTTTGATTGTCTACCCCACTGACTCTGGTTATGCACTGGGATGCCAGATTGGTGATAACAATGCCATGGAACGACTGCGTCGGATTCGCCAACTGGATGTCGATCATAACTTTACTTTGGTGTGTCGGGATTTATCAGAACTCTCAACCTATGCAAAATTCAACAATGCGGTCTTTCGTCTTTTAAAGGCCTACACTCCCGGTCCTTACACCTTTATTTTACCGGCGACCAAGGAAGTACCTCGAAAATTACAGCATCCCAAACGAAAAACCATAGGTTTACGCATTCCGGAACACACGATTGCATTGGCACTGTTGGAAGAACTGAATGAGCCTTTAATGAGTTCAACCTTGATTTTACCTGGTGATGATATGCCCATGACCGATGCCGATGACATTGTTGATGCCATTGGTAAGCAGGTGGATCTAATTATTGATGGCGGTGCCTGTGGTGCAGAACCCACCACCGTGGTTGAATTTGTTGATGACTTACCTGAAGTCACCCGACATGGCATGGGAGATACTGCGCCGTTTGAGAGTTAAGCGTATGTGGATAACGCTTATTCTTGTTTTCGCCTTTTTTATCTTGTGTTTATCTCAGTCACGCGCTGACTGGGGTGGCATGCATGTGAACTGGCTGGATGGGCTAACCCGCCTTCTCTGCAAAGTGTTACATCGTCATCCTGGTCTGGTGTTACCCTTGCCAGAACAAGGCCCAGCGATTGTGGCTGCAAACCATGTTTCCGGGCTTGATCCTTTATTGCTGATTGCGGCGAGCCGTCGACCATTACGGTTTCTGATCGCCTCAGAGGAATACCATCGCCCCGTTCTTCACTGGATTTTCAAAGCGGCAGGTTGTATTCCTGTTGATCGCAAGGGTAGAGCAGAACAAGCATTGCGAGCGGCAAGGCGTGCTCTGGAGCAGGGAGAGGTAATCGCCTTATTTCCTCACGGCAAAATTCATTTAGATAGCGATCCACCAAGACCAATAAAAGCAGGCGTTGTTCGCTTAGCCATATGGACAAATACACCGATATATCCACTGCGATTGGATGGTATTACAGCACAGGGACACGTGTTACTCGCGCCTTTTGTGCCCAGCCGAGTTGTTTTAACGGTTGGCAAAATATTGCCACCTGCGATGGAAATAGATGGTCTTAAAGCTGAATTAACGCGTCATATCGAGACCATGCAAAAACATCCACATTCGTTCTCTTGATTTTTATCGAGGCTTACCCCATTTCTGTATTAACTTACTTTTTTAGGGGAAATACCTCTTATGCAAATCGATAAATTAACCAGTAAATTTCAGGAAGCACTCGCTGCTGCCCAAAGTATGGCTGTCGGGCAAGATCATCAGTTCATTGAACCTGTACATTTAATGTTGGCTTTGTTGCAACAACAAAATGGCAGTGTCAAACCGATTCTGGCTCAGAGTGGTGTCAGTGTTGCCGCTTATCAAGCGGAGTTAGAACAGCAGTTATCACGACTGGCCCAAGTGGAAGGTGGCAATGGTGATATCCATGTTTCACAAGACTTAAGCCGGTTATTAAATCAAACCGATAAGCTGGCACAAAAACGTCAGGATCAGTACATTTCCAGTGAACTGTTTGTATTGGCATTGGCAGAAGATAAAAACCAACATGGCGATCTATTACGACAGCATGGTGGTAACAAAACGGCGATTAATAACGCCATCGATAAGATTCGTGGAGGGGAGCGCGTGACTGATCCAAATGCAGAAGAACAACGGCAGGCCTTGGAGAAATACACCATTGATCTGACAGCAAGAGCTGAAGCAGGCAAATTAGATCCGGTGATTGGTCGTGATGATGAAATTCGTCGTACTGTTCAAGTCTTACAGCGCCGTACTAAAAATAACCCCGTTCTTATCGGTGAACCTGGTGTCGGTAAAACCGCCATTGTGGAAGGATTAGCACAACGTATCGTCAATGGTGAAGTGCCTGATGGTATGAAAAATAAACGGGTTTTAGCGCTGGATATGGGGTCTTTGATTGCCGGTGCTAAATTCCGTGGTGAGTTTGAAGAACGCCTGAAAGCTGTTTTGAATGATCTATCGAAACAAGAAGGTCAGATTATTCTGTTTATTGACGAAATTCATACCATGGTAGGGGCCGGTAAAGCGGAAGGCGCGATGGATGCTGGTAATATGCTCAAGCCAGCACTGGCGCGTGGTGAACTTCACTGTATCGGTGCAACCACCTTAAATGAATATCGTCAGTATGTGGAAAAAGATGCGGCTTTAGAGCGTCGCTTCCAAAAAGTGCTCGTTGGTGAGCCTACGGTCGAATCGACCATCGCCATCTTACGTGGACTGACAGAACGCTATGAAGTCCATCATGGTGTCGATATTACGGATCCGGCGATTGTGGCTGCGGCGACCTTGTCCAACCGTTACATTACAGACAGAAAGTTACCAGATAAAGCGATTGACCTTATTGATGAAGCCGCCAGTCGCATTCGTATGGAAATCGATTCCAAGCCAGAGGTCTTAGATCGCCTGGAGCGTCGTTTGATTCAATTAAAAATTGAACGCATGGCACTGAAAAAACAAAGTGATGATGCCTCTAAAAAACGACTGGAAACGCTTGAGACCGAGATGAAAAAACTGGCCAGAGAATATACTGATCTGGAAGAAGTCTGGAAGTCTGAGAAAGCGTCGCTACACGGTAGTCAGCACGTAAAAGAAGAGCTGGAAAAAGCGCGTCTTGAACTTGATGCAGCTAATCGTAATGCTGATTATGAAAAAATGGCGAAACTACAATATGGACGTATTCCAGAGTTGGAAAAACAACTGAAACTGGCGACAGAAGCCGAGATGCAAGAATTCACCTTGTTACGTAATAAAGTGGGTGAAGAGGAAATCGCTGAAGTAGTGTCCAAATGGACGGGCATTCCGATCTCTAAAATGCTGGAAGGTGAACGTGACAAACTGCTGAAAATGGACGACGCCTTACACGAAACAGTGATTGGTCAAGATGAAGCGGTTACCTCAGTGGCCAATGCGATTCGTAGAAGTCGAGCAGGCTTATCTGATCCGCAACGTCCCAATGGCTCGTTCCTGTTTTTAGGGCCTACAGGTGTGGGTAAAACAGAATTGTGTAAATCACTGGCTAACTTCCTGTTTGATACACAGGACGCGATGATTCGAATTGATATGTCTGAGTTTATGGAAAAACATTCCGTCGCTCGTCTGGTCGGTGCGCCGCCTGGTTATGTTGGGTATGAGGAAGGTGGCTATTTGACGGAAGCTGTCAGACGTAAACCTTATTCTGTCATCTTGTTAGATGAGGTGGAAAAAGCCCATCCGGATGTCTTTAACATCCTGCTTCAGGTGTTGGACGATGGCCGTTTGACTGATGGACAGGGGCGCACGGTTGATTTTCGTAATACCGTTATTGTGATGACCTCTAATCTGGGCTCAAGCGTGATTCAGGAAATGGCCGGTGAAGAAAATTATGACGCCATGAAGGCGGCGGTCATGGAGATTGTGGCACAACATTTCCGTCCGGAGTTTATCAACCGGGTTGATGATGTGGTGGTATTCCATCCATTACAACAGGCGCAAATCCGTGCGATTGCTGAGATTCAGTTATCTCATCTGCGTGCAAGACTGGCCGAGCGTGAGATGAAGCTGATGTTATCTGATGAGGCTTTGGATTTGATTGCTTCAGAAGGCTTTGACCCTGTCTATGGTGCAAGACCACTGAAACGCGTGATTCAACAGGAGATTGAAAACCCTCTGGCGCAGGACTTATTGTCAGGTAAGTTCTCAGCGGGTGATACCGTCAATATCGATGTTGAAGCCGATAAACTGGTTTTCAAAGAACTGAAGCTTCACTAAAACATGAGAAAAAAAGAAGGGAGAAAACCGAGGTTTATCTCCCTTCACCAAGGGGCAACTTACCAGGCTTTATAAGGTAAAAATTTGCCATTCATTGTCACAACAACACGATCCCCCTTGGGGTCGTGTTCCCGCTCTACCGACATATTAAAATCAATGGCACTCATAATGCCATCGCCAAACTTTTCTTGAATGACTTCTTTCAGAGTGGGGCCATATACGCCAACAATTTCATAGAGGCGATAAATCAATGGATCTTTAGGCACGCTCTCATCCCAACTTTTTATCGGGTAAGCCTCAAGTGCTGTTTTGACTTCGGCTGGTAGTTCTAAAAGTTCACATAAAGCATGTGCTTTTTCGGCTGGCATGCTATTCATGCCCATGCAAGCTGAAGTGGTCCACACAGTGGACATACCGATGGTGTTGGCAATCGTTTCCCACTGTAGCTGTTTAATTTCTTTAGCCACCATGATGGCTTGAGTCATGTCCAGTTTATTCATCTTATTTCTCGCATTATTAAGTGATGTCGACATATTAACGAATGCAATATTAGTTAACGGTGACTTTATTAGCCGGCTCGATAACACGGCTACGAGTAGGTCCCGGTTTAAGGTGAGTGGCGTAAAGCACCATGCCGGTTAACAATAAACCGCCTACTAAATTACCTAAAATAACGGGGATTTCATTCCAGATTAACCAGTCAGCAATAGTAATAGGTGCACCCATCATCATTCCCAGCGGGAATAAATACATATTGACGACAGCATGCTCAAATACCAGACCAAAGAAGATAAGAATCGGCATCCACATTGCGATGACCTTACCCATCACGTCTTTTGATAACATGGCACCGACCACACCAACGGACACCATCCAGTTGCATAAAATGCCTTTGACAAACACGGTAAACCAACCTGCTGCACCGTGCTCAGCAAAGCCAAGTGTTCTCGCTTCAGCCGCTTTAGCAATCGCTTGTCCGACTGCACCGGGCTCGGTTGTGAAGGCGAAGGTCCAGGCAATGCCAATCAACACAGCGGTTGTTAATGCCCCCAGTAAATTACCCAGAGCGACTAGTCCCCAGTTTTTAAGTAAACCATTGAATGTCGCACCAGGGCGTTTATCAAATAAAGCTAATGGCACAAGTGCAAACACACCGGTCAATAAATCAAACCCTAATAAATTCAGAATACAAAACCCGACGGGGAAGATTAAAGCACCGACTATTGGAATACCGGTTTGTACAGCGGCCGTCACAGCAAGAGCGACGGCGATGGCTAAAATGGCACCAGCCATAAATGAACGAATCAACACATCTCGGGTGGCCATGAATAATTTTGACTCACCAGCATCCACCATTGTTTTTACAAACTCACCAGGGCTTATATAAGACATAGCATTTATTTCTCCACAGAACTAAAAAAGTAAGGTGGATTTAAATTGGCATTTATTATGCCAGTTTAATAATGATTTATATATCAGTGTGATAGTGGTGTTTTTGTCTGGGGGAGTGCTGGTTTTTTGCACCATATTGAATATTTTGTCCCTGCATGGTGCAGGGCAGTAAGATTTAATCTGACTCGGGTAATAAATCTTGTTGGGGCTTGCCAATATAAAAGCCTTGAGCAAAGTCGACCCCGTATCTTTGTAGAATGTGGAGTATGGCTTCATTCTCGACATATTCGGCAATGGTCTGGCGACCAAGCCCTTTTGCTACATCAATTAATGCTTTAACAAAGAGCTGATCGTCTTTATTGATATCCAGATTTTGTATAAAAATACCATCGATTTTAATGATGTCTATGGGCAGTTCCCGCATGTAATTGAATGAAGCAAAACCAACGCCAAAGTCATCCAGTGAAAAACGGCATCCCAGCGCTTTGATGGCGGTCATCATTAATTTCGCTTGATACAGGTTTGAAACCGCCACCGTTTCGGTAACTTCAAAAATTAAGGCGGTAGGGTCCACATCAAAGCGTTTAATTAATTTTTTTAGATAGGGCAATAAAACGGGGGTATCCACCACGGCACCAGACAGATTGATAGCAAACTCTACTTTAGAACCTTGTTTTTGTAGTTCGCCTAATTTTTTTATGCTGTGATGTAAAACATAATGGTCGATGCTTTGAATGAGTCCGACTTCTTCAGCAATTTCGATAAATTTGCCGGGTAAAGTGATTTCTTGGGTGGCGGGATCACGCATTCTGACCAGGACTTCATAATGCTGAATGTTATTATTATTCAGATTGAGTATGGGCTGGAAATAGAGAACGAAGAGATGATTTTCCAAGGCTTCTTCGATTTTTTGTTTCCAATAAACCCGTTTTTGTAGCTGTTCACGACTTTGATCATCCAATGAAAAAACATGATAGCGACCTTTGCCGTTAGCTTTCGCTCGATACATGGCCAAATCTGCAAAGCCTATGAGTTCATTGGTCGTGGCATCTTGTAGGGGATAGTTGACGATACCAATACTGGCCGAGATGGTATGACGCACAGACGCATAATTCAGATGAATGGTTGATAGCTCAGCCAGTATCTTTTTCGACAGAGTGATGGCGCCAGCTTCATCACTTTCCGGCATGATAATCGCGAATTCATCACCACTTAGCCTGGCAACAAAATCAGTAAAACGTGTGATTCTATTGAGGGTTTTTGCGACAAGTTTTAAGGCTTCATCACCAGCTCGATGGCCACTGGTATCGTTGATATCTTTAAAGCGATCTAAATCCAGTAGCAAAAGCGTATTGTTATGTTGATAACGAATGGCTGTTTGCAATGACTTTTCGAATTCTTCAGTAAATTTTCTTCTATTACATAAATCCGTTAATGGATCATGTTCAGCCATCCAGACGATACGCTTTTCAGCTGCTCGGGTTTGTGTATTATCAAGACCCACAGAGAGAATCAGTGTTGTTTCATTATTTCTTTCTACACGTGAATGAAACCAAGAGATTTGTTTTAAATGTCCTGCTTTATCAACAAGTTCAGCCTCTTGCTGCGCAATCTGGATGTTACCAAGTAGCAGCTCTTTCAGAATATGATCGGTTTCGGACCAGTGACCAGGAGGGAAAAAACGTGCGACATCCGAACCTTCCACTTCGTCACGACTAAAACCGGTCAATTGCTCACCATATTGGTTGAATAACTGAATGATGTGTTGATCGTCTGAAGTCATCACAATCATCTGAGCGGTATCAACGAGTTGTGTGATGAAATCGCGTTCACTCTTCAAGGCTTGATGGGCCCTAAATACCGCTTTATTACGCTGACTAACCTTGCTTTCCAGTGCTTCAAGCATACTAGCTAAATCACACAGCGCTTGTTTCAGCTTCACGATGGCCGGGTCTGACTGGACTTCATCGATTTTTTCACATTGCTCGCGGGCCTCAATGTATTTTTTGCTGGCAACCAGTGGGATGGAGAGAGTCAGTTGACCTATCTCATCGATGCCTGACTGCAGAGGGCGAATAATGTAGCGAGAAAACAATAGAGTTAGACATAAATAAGAGAGAACACTCAGTGCTCCTGCAATCCAGGTGATAGATGAAAATGTCGGAAAAAAATAACGTATTAAGAAGAAAGTACCAAGGGCTATGACAGCGGATAAAACACTGCTTACCATAATCCAGTTTTGAGTCATGGAGACTGAATTGGAGTGTCTGGTACTTCTCATGATGACAGCTCGTTCATGATACGCATCCTTTCAAGCTAGCTATCGGAGACCTTACGGCACATCCAGTCTAGTACACCTGTTGGCAGTAGTCTCTTACTATATGCAAAAAGATAAGTAGGAAAAGTGACGTAGTAACGTCTTTTAGGCTTTTTAGCTTCTAACGCATGAATAAATTTTTTTACAACAGCATCTGCAGGCAGCGTGAAAGGGGCGGCTGGGCCTTTTTTTTTGAGTCTGGCTTCCATCGCTTCATAAGTTTGGCGATGAGCGCTGTGAGTTTTATTAATATGCTGCATATACTTTGCGTAGGCGTTGTCGCGAAAACGACTGCTGATTGGGCCTGGCTCAATCAGACTGACATGGATGTCTGAGCCATGGAGTTCGATTCGTAAGGTATCGGCCAAACCTTCTATGGCGTATTTACTGGCGTTATAGGCGCCCCGGTAAGCTAAGGCGATTAATCCCAAGACCGAACTGTTATAAATAATGCGTCCATAGCCTTGTTGGCGCATATGAGCGATAGCCAGATTGGTTAGCTGTTGTGTACCAAATACATTCGTTTCAAACTGTTCTGTCAGCGCGGTGCGTGATAAGTCTTCAACGGCGCCTGGTTGTCCAAAAGCAGCATTATTAAACAGCCCATCCAGTTGATGATTAAGGTGGTTTAATGCTTGTTGAAAACCTGCGCTCACACTGTTTTCATCCGCTAAATCCATAATGATGGTATAGATACCTTGCTCCTCAAGTGCTGCTTTGTCGCTGTCCTGGCGGACCGTGGCCACGACTTTATAACCACGCTGATGTAATGTGATGGCGGCACATAAACCAATGCCGCTGGAGCAGCCTGTGATGAGACATGTTTTCATTTGATTACTTCATCTTTACGAAATGATTTATCACTTTATCCGATGTTAGGGTAAATGTTTAAGTCTGTTGTCCGATATGCTATATATTCCTTTAACACTTAACCCTGAGACACTATGCAGACGCAAGAAATAACGGATATTGATTACCAGCGCTTTAAGCGTTTCTTAGAAGATGCCTGCGGTATTCTTCTCGGGGATGGCAAACAATATCTCATTGTCAGCAGACTGACGCGTCTGTTGCGCGATGAAAAGATGACAAGCTTGTCAGAGTTGATTAGTGCGGTTGAGCGAGGTCAGCCCCATCATCTGCGTGATGCGGTTATTGATGCCATGACAACCAATGAGACGTCTTGGTTTCGAGATGTTCAGCCTTTTGAGACCCTTGGTCAGGTGATTTTCCCCGAATTAGAGAAGGTGCGAGGAACGTCGCTTAGAATATGGTCGGCCGCATGCTCATCCGGGCAGGAACCCTATACCATCAGCATGATGTTAAGTGAATACTGCCGAAAAGTATCATCAAGTAGACTGGCTTCCAGCCAAATCATCGCCACAGATATTTCCAGTTCAATGCTAGTACAGGCAAAAAAAGCAGAATATGAGGATGTGGCCGTTGGTCGCGGCTTATCTGATCAACGGCGCCAACAGTTTTTCACCAAACAGGGAGAGCGCTGGCGTGTTATTGATGAAGTCAAACAGCGAGTAAGTTTTAGACCTCAGAACCTGTTGCAAAGCTTTGGTACCTTAGGCAAGTTCGATATTATCTTTTGTCGAAATGTACTGATTTATTTCTCGGCCGATCGCAAAAAAGACATTCTGCAGCGGATGGCGCAATCACTGAACAAAGGTGGGTATCTTTTCCTTGGGGCGTCAGAAACAATTAGTGGTTACACCGATGCCTTTGATCTCGTTCGTACGCCACATAGCACCGTTTATCGCAAAAAAGATTAGTTTGGATCGTGCTCAATTTTTTTGACTGGTGTGTCTTCAGTATTTGTTGTTGATTCACCCACACTGCTTTCTGGCGTTTTTGTCAGTCCAAGCCAACGACCAACCTTACTGAATATGGCCTTGAGCAAGCGCCATAGTCTTGGCAATAACCAAATCATCAAAGCAACAAACACAACAAGCAGTATCAGAAACAGTACTGGATGGTGAAGCGCTGTCCATAAACCAGCAATCACTAATAAATCTTCGCTGATAGAGGCGCCCCAATTCGTCACAGGTTCGGGAGAGGTATTAATCAATAAACGACCACCTGCCTTGGTTGCATGACTGCCAGCCGCTAAGCTGCCTCCTAATAACGCGGCGCTTAATTCAGCAGCTGCACTGACATCACCTACGGCGCCTGCGGCTAGCATCGCCCCAGCAGGAATTCGGATAAAGGTGTGCATCGTATCCCAGCCGGAATCGACACCTGGAATTTTGTCAGCAAAGAATTCTACGCAGTACATAAAGCCAGCGGCGGCCATCACCATCGGATCAGTTAGAATCTGAAGTTCATCAGGTAAGACAATATTTCCGGTGATTCCCATGTAACCAAGCATAAAAATAGTGGCATAGAGATTGATCCCGCTTGCCCATGCAGCACCCATACTGAGTGCAATAATGTTGACTGCTTCCATTGATGGCTCTCCATTTTGTTATAGTGATGACTTACTTAGCCACAGGGATTTAAGTCGATGATAACCCGAACTGAATTTCTCGCCTACATCAATACACTTTTAGAGCCTGAGCGTTTTAACGATTATTGCCCGAATGGTCTTCAGGTTGAAGGTCGTGAGGATATCTCAACGCTGGTGACCGGTGTTACGGCTTCAGAAGCCTTGTTGGAGGAAGCAATAGATCGAAATGCCGACGCTGTCATCGTCCATCATGGCTATTTCTGGCGTGGAGAAGATGCCCGAATAATCGGTATGAAGCAGCGCAGATTAAAATTATTGCTGGAAAATGAAGTTAATTTAATCGCCTATCATTTGCCTTTGGATGCTCATCCAAACTTAGGTAACAATGCCCAGCTTGCTGCATTGTTAGGCATCGAAGTTGATGGGCGAATTTCAGGTATGGGAGATCCAGCAATAGGTTTATGTGGGAGTCTACCCGAGCCTGTATCTCTAGCTGCATTCACGAGTCATGTTCGACAACAACTCAAACGAGATCCGCTGGTAATACAAGGGCATGATCGCCAAATTAATACGGTTGGTTGGTGCACTGGTGCCGCTCAGGGGTATTTAGCGCAGGCTGCTGAACTGGGGTTAGATCTTTATATCAGTGGTGAAATCTCTGAGCCAACTGTGCATATAGCGCGTGAATTAGGTATTAACTACATGGCGGCCGGGCATCACGCCACGGAGCGCTATGGGGTGAAAGCATTGGGTGAACGGCTGGCGGAACAGTTTGGAATCACCCATCATTTTATTGATATCGATAATCCGGTTTAGGTTTTTTATGTTTAATTCCATTCTAAATTTTTATGAAAAACAACGACTTCGCATTGAACGTTTTTTTGAAATAACCTTGTGGCAAGACATTGCTGAAGATGCTTCGCCATTATGGCGTTTATGGGTTAATGCCATTCGTGTCACATATATCATGATTCGTGAACTGGCAACCGGTGAGTTGAATTTACGTGCCATGAGTCTGGTGTTTACCACCATTCTTTCTTTGGTCCCCTTAATTGCTGTCGCGTTTTCTGTTTTGAAAGCGTTTGGTGTTCACAACCAAATGGAACCGATGTTATTGAGTTTGTTGGAGCCGCTGGGTGAGCGTGGTCCCGAAATAACGGAAAATATTATTGGTTTTGTGCAGAACGTCAAAGTCGGCGTTTTAGGATCAATTGGTGTGGCGATGTTGTTCTACACCATTATTGCGCTGGTCCAGAAAATTGAGAATGCGTTCAATTTTGTCTGGCGTGTAAAGCGATCGCGATCATTCGCCCGGCGTTTTACGGATTATCTGAGCGTGGTGATGATTGGCCCGGTGTTGATTTTTTCAGCATTGGGACTGGTGGCAACCGTTGTAAACCATGAGTTTGTTCAACAATTAAGCAGTATCGAACCTTTTGGCACATTGCTGGTGATTGGCACAAAGCTGTTGCCTTACCTGATGATTATCACGGCATTTACGTTCTTATACACCTTTATACCGAACACAAAAGTGAAGTTCAGTCCGGCACTGATTGGTGCTTCAGTGGCGGGTGCTTTATGGATTGGGGTCGGCACCGTATTTGCCAAATTTGTGGCTTCTTCATCCAACTACACGGCGATTTATTCCAGCTTTGCTATTTTGTTTTTCTTTATGATCTGGTTATATCTCGCCTGGTTCATCTTATTAACAGGATCTCAGGTAGCCTTTTATCTTCAGCATCCTAAGCTGGTGAAATTAGCAGGTAAACCGCTGATATTAAGTCCTCGACTACGGGAACGAGAAGGACTTTGGCTGATGACAGTGATTGCAAGACGATTTTGTCAAAATCAACCTCCGCTGACGATTCAACACTTGGAAGAGCAAACCGGACTGACGAATAATGCTGTTCAGGATTTACTCACCAGTCTTGAAAAAGGCGGGTTTCTTATTGAAATTGCTGGTGATGAAACACGTTATGTGCCCTCGTGTGATGTGGCAACAATCAAGGTAGCAGCATTATTGAACTGTTTACGCACTGCCGAAGAGAACAGTGCCTATCATGTCAAAGGTATGATGGATAAAGATGTGAACAAATTACTTAAAGACATTGGTGATGCTCAAGCCGAGGTCTTAGGCGATTTAACATTGCGTGAACTTGCGCTGAGGAAAGATGGCGAATGAGCAATGTTTCATCCATAAAAAACAAACAAATTGTTGTCGCCGTTACAGGAAGTATTGCTGCATATAAAGCCGCAGATTTAATTCGTCGATTGAAAGAGTTTGGTGCTGAAGTGCGTGTCGTCATGACACATGGCGCGGCCGAATTTATTACACCACTGACATTGCAGACATTGAGTGGGCATCCTGTATCGATGACCTTGTTGGACGCTGATGAAGAGTCTGCAATGGGCCATATTGCATTAGCTCGTTGGGCAGATTGGATACTGGTTGCTCCGGCAACGGCTGACTGTCTGTCGAGGCTGGTTGCCGGTCGTGCTGACGACTTACTGAGTGCTGTTTGCCTGGCAACGGAAGCGCCAATTGCTGTCGCCCCGGCCATGAATAATAAAATGTGGTCCAACACTGCCACACAGAACAATCTCAGCTTGCTGCGGCATCGCGGCATTCATGTGATTGGTCCTGCTAGTGGCGACCAGGCTTGCGGCGAACAGGGAGAAGGTAGATTGCTCGAGCCTTTGGCTATTATTGAGGAATTAAGTCGGTTGATGGTGCCAGGCCAGTTAATAGACAAACACGTCATGATTACAGCTGGCCCGACCTACGAACCGATAGATCCTGTTAGATTTATTGGTAACAGAAGTTCGGGGAAAATGGGCTTTGCTTTAGCTCAGGCGGCGAGAGAATCAGGTGCAAACGTGACGCTGATTAGCGGCCCGGTCAGTCTGACAACGCCCACAGGCGTGAAACGGATTGATGTGGAAACGACGGAACAAATGGCAAATGCAGTTGATGCCAGCTTGGAATCATGTGATATTTTCATTAGCTGTGCCGCAGTGGCCGATTACCGACCTAAACTGTTTGAGCAAGAAAAAATAAAAAAAACAGAAAAACAGCCGTTACAAATAGAACTCCAGCCAACAAAAGATATTGTGTCGGCTGTAACGACAAGCCACAATAGGCCATCATTTGTTGTTGGCTTTGCTGCAGAAACACAAAACCTGGTGGAATATGCACAGTCGAAATTAGAACGAAAAAAGCTCGATATGATCGCAGCGAATTGGGTTGGACAAAAACAGGGGTTTGCTGCCGATGACAATGCTTTGCATGTGATATGGAATGATGGTGAACAAACATTGCCACTGATGCCTAAAACTCAGTTGGCGCGAGAACTGATGACATTAATAATAAAAAGATTCTATGCAAAAAATTCAATTAAAAATTCTTGACCCTCGCCTTGGCGACACGATTGCACTGCCCGACTATGCAACATCAGGTTCGGCCGGTTTAGATCTGCGTGCCTGTCTTGATGAGTCTGTCACTCTTGCTCCAGGCGAAACAGTGTTAATTCCCACAGGCCTGGCTATTCATATTGATGATGCCAGTCTGGCGGCTGTGTTATTGCCACGTTCCGGGCTAGGTCATAAACACGGTATTGTTTTAGGCAATCTGGTTGGACTGATTGATAGTGACTATCAAGGGCAAGTGTTTGTTTCCTGCTGGAATCGCGGTAGCGATAGTTTTGAGATCAGCGTAGGAGAACGGATTGCACAAATGGTATTTGTGCCTGTCGTGCAGGTAGGATTTGAGCAAGTTGATGAATTCAGTTCATCGGAGCGCGGAACGGGTGGGTTTGGCCATACCGGACGTCAGTGATAGCAAGCAAAGGGGATGGGCATGGCGATGAAGGATAAGCTCGCGATAGCGCTGGGAAGCAAGCTCGTTAGTAGTATGTTGTTATTGTCCGTGCTCGTATTGCTATGCATTGCCGTCCTGTTCGCTGATAAAAAGGCCAACACAGCACAAGAAAGTACTGAGCGCCAACATAACCAACAGATTATCGATGCCGTTGTTGCGAGTTATCAGCAACAAATAACAGCTTGGCAGCAACAAACGCTGAGGCTGGCTGAGTTAGACGAAACCAAGCAATTGGCAAAAACTAAGAATATCTTCGTAATTGACGACTGGAAGACAGTGGCGAACACTTTTTTTCCAACAGCCAAGGCCGTCTGTTTAATCACACAAGAGTATGAGTCGCCTACACGTGAAGCTTGCCTGCCCATTACCTATGCTTCCTTAAAAAGCTTACGACAACTGAATACACAAGCGCAGGCTGATGTCGCTATGATCATGCAGGATGGCCAGTCAGATCATATTTTACTGGCGGCGAAAGTACCTCTTGATGATGAGCAACAGTATGCGGCGGTGGCAGTTGCGCTTGAGCCTGTCGATATCCAAATGATTAATCCAGGACTGCTTCCTGATGCGTATGTTGAAATTACTCAGGGCGATATGTCACTGGGCATTCTGACAACGCTCGGCAACAGTCAATATAAACATGCCGATACTGTTGTTAGTCAGCCAATATCCAATTCATACTGGCAAGTGAAACTCTGGGCCGCACCGCTTGCAACTAGTGCATCGCTATGGATGATATTTCTACCTGTGATGCTATTAATTGCACTGATATGGTGGGTGCGAGAGTGGTGGCAGAAAAAATTATTACGATCAGATGCCGATACGCTGGAAGAGCAGCTTCATGATCTACAAGACGTCAAACTCAAACCAAAATACCCACTGATTTTCCAGGAGTTTTATGGCGTTCGAGAGTTTATTCAACAATTGGCGATTCCAGAAAAGAAACGTCCCGTCCCCGTGGATGAACCAAACAGCGTTTTTGTCATAGATGATGAGGCAACAGAAGCAGACTTAAGTGCTGAAACAGAGACGTCGTTAATTACTGATAATGAGCCTAGCAATCATGACGTTATTGATTATGACCAACCATATGAGAACAAAGATGCTGAGATGACATCCCCTCAGCAAATAGATGATGAGATGGTGACTGATGAATTCAAATCTAATCGTCTTGATGAAACCGTTGACAACCGTTCTGATGTTCTTGAGCTCGAATTAAATGATGAAGAAGAAAAGACGGACAAGAATGATTCTTCTATCTTTATTGAACCCGACTCTTTAGACGAAAAAGAAACGTCACCTGAGCCAACTATTAATTTTGAATTAGAAGTCGATGAGGGCCCCGAGGAAGCAAAAGAAAGCTTCCATGAAGATACTCAGCAAAGTCAGTTAACACCAGAAAAGAAACTGGAGTTGAATCCACCGTCAGCACAGAATATGCCTGATGAAGGCATATTCAGAGCGTATGACATTAGAGGTATTGTGGGTGAGCAGTTAACTGTTCCCGTGATGACATTGATTGGTCGCGCTGTGGGCAGTCAAATGTTGGCGCAAGGCGTGTCCGAGTTAGTTGTTGGTCATGATGGACGTTTAAGCAGTCAACCTTTAGCTAAAGCATTCATGCGCGGTGTTACCAATACAGGTTGTCATGTGGTTGATCTTGGGCAGGTGCCCACACCTGTGGTCTATTTCGCATGTGAGCATTTAAATACGCATTCTGGCGCGATGATCACAGGCAGTCACAATCCTGCTAATTACAATGGAATAAAACTCGTTATCGCCGGAAAAACGCTTGAAGGTGATGAAGTTCACGCCTTATACCGTCGTATTAAAACGGGTGCATTTGAAACAGGACGAGGCAACATCAGTGCAACGGATGTGACAGATGCCTATATTCAAAGAATAAAAACCGAGGTAAAACCCGAGCGCAAAATTAAAGTGGTAGTGGACTGTGGCAATGGTGTTGCAGGTAAAGTATTACCTAAAGTGCTCAAAGAAATAGGCTGCCATGTCATTGAATTATTCTGTGAAGTTGATGGCCGTTTCCCTAATCATCACCCTAATCCAGGCGAACCAGAAAACTTAAAATCACTCGTCTCTGAAGTGAAGTCTACAGGCGCAGAGCTGGGTATTGCCGTGGATGGGGATGGTGATCGCCTCGGAGTGGTCGACACGCAAGGTAATATTATCTGGCCAGATCAACTCATGATCTTGTTTTCAAGGGATGTTCTGGAAAAGTCGCCAGGGGCTACGATACTCTATGATGTAAAAAGTACGAGTTTGCTTGAGGGCGTGATACGCTTTGCGGGTGGCGAGCCAATGATGGTGCCATCTGGACATTCTGTTATCAAAAATAAAATGCGACAGTATAATGCCGCGTTGGCTGCTGAAATGAGCGGACATTTCTTCTTTAATGACCGCTGGTATGGATTTGATGATGCGACATATGCCGCAGCAAGGTTAATCGAGTTATTAGCCGCCGATCCGATGTCACGAACACCTACCCAGTTGTTCTCTGAAATTAGTCAACGTGTATCAACACCTGAAATTATGGTGAACATGCCATACCCAGAAGCCAAACGGTTTATGACGACGCTCATAAGCAATTTCAATGCAGATGGTGGTGACGTTTCGACGGTTGATGGTATACGAGTGGATTATGCTGATGGCTGGGGATTAGTGCGTATTTCAAATACATTGCCTGCGTTGACATTACGTTTTGAAGCCACAAATGATGTTGAGTTAGAAAGAATCAAACAGTTGTTTGTGGAACAAATGCAGCAAGTGAAACCCACTCTGACATTAAAACTATAATTTAATTAAGACTAATAAGAATGAGTTTAAACACACAACGTGCTACCCATATCGCTCAGGTATTAACTGAAGCTTTGCCTTACATTCAGCGGTTTTCTGGCAAAACACTGGTCATCAAATATGGTGGTAATGCCATGGTCGATGAAGCCCTAAAAAACAGTTTTGCCAGAGATGTGGTGTTACTCAAAGCAGTAGGGATTAATCCGGTCATTGTTCATGGTGGAGGCCCGCAAATCGGTGAGTTACTACAGCGGGTTGGTAAGCAAAGTGAATTTGTGAATGGTATGCGCGTTACTGACCGTGAAACCATGGATATCGTAGAAATGGTGTTGGGCGGTCAAGTTAACAAAAGTATAGTTAACTTAATCAATAATCACGGTGGTAGAGCTGTGGGCTTAACAGGTAAGGATGGCAGTTTAATTTTTGCGGAGAAACTGCAGATAACCGGGTCGCCTGATATCAAACCATCAGAATTAATCGACTTAGGTCATGTCGGTAAAGTCGCGAGCATTGATACCAGCGTAATTGATATGCTGATACACAGTGATTTCATTCCCGTCATCGCGCCAGTTGGTGTTGGTAAAGATGGTGAGTCATACAACATCAATGCTGATTTGGTGGCAGGAAAGATTGCAGAAGTTCTTCAAGCTGAGAAGTTAATTCTACTCACTAACACTGCCGGACTATTAGATGCTGATGGTGAATTATTAACTGGATTAAATGCTAAGCAAGTCAATGAGTTAATTGACGAAGGGGTCATATATGGTGGTATGCTCCCCAAAATAGGCTGTGCGCTAGACGCTGTTCAGTCGGGTGTGACGACTGCACATATCATTGATGGGCGTGTTCAGCATGCTGTTTTACTAGAAATGTTTACTGATGAAGGGGTAGGGACTTTGATTCGTGGAGGTGGTCGATGAGCGAGGCTGTGCAAACGAGTAGAGCTGAAACAAAACGTTCACGACGTCAGGATATTCTGGAAGCGCTTGCATCAGAACTAGAACAGCGTCCCGGACAACGTATCACAACCGCTAAGCTCGCTGCGAGTTTAGGCGTGTCTGAAGCGGCTCTTTATAGACATTTTCCAAGTAAAGCCAGGATGTTTGAAGGTTTAATTGGTTTCGCTGAAGACACGGTGTTTGGCTTGATTCAACGTATTTTGCAAGACGAACAAAATGCGTTGCACCGTATTGAGAAAATCATGACGCTTCTGCTTGGGTTTTCAACCAAAAATCCGGGGATCACCAGTGTATTAATGGGCGCAGCTTTAACGGGTGAAACAGAACGATTAAGACAGCGAGTGAGTCAATTTTTTGACCGTTTAGAAACGCAGTTTAGGCAGATCCTTAGAGAACGCGAGTTGACGTTGACTCAGGCCGGAGGAAGGCCTGTAAATGAAACGGCTAATTTACTACTTGCTGTGGTGGAAGGTCAGATGCAGCAATATGTGAGAAGTAGTTACCGGCAATCACCGCTTATTGGTTGGGATCAAAAATGGCAGTTATTGGCAAAAATGCTTGAGGTTTATGCATGATAAATGTGTGTCTGGTTGGTTCTGATATAAAGAAAGAACTCGCTCTGTTGCAGAGCCAGCATAACATTACGACCAATGCATTATATGACTCTTCCTTTGAAATACTTCTGGAAGCGATCGCAAAATCTAAGCCTGATGTACTAGTCATTTCAGACCGGACTGACGAACTTTCAGCTGATGAGCTCTGCTTCTATGTTAATTTGCGCTCACCGCATACAAAAACGATTATTATTACCGATAAACCTGCAACTTACGAACAATTAAAGCTGTCTGCTTTTACATGTCGAGGATTTGTAGCTTACGAACAACGGCATGCCATTGTTAGAGCTGTGCGTGTTGTGCATGATGGGGAAGCCTGGATTCCTAGAAAGTTAGTGACGGATGTACTTGATCACCTAGCTAAAGAAGAAAAACGGCAAAATCTCATCAAGAGCTGATAGCTCATTCCTCCCTTAGTTGAAATTAATGGTACTGATATTGCTTTCAAAAGCAGGAATTCGCCATCAAGAATTTGAAAAATGTGAACAGTTTCACATTTAACGGCGGGTGTAGTACCAAAGTACAGTAGATCAAATAAGGCTCTCAGGGCAATATTACGACATGATGAATAAGTTACGCGTGCTGGCTATTCCAGTACAGCGATCAGGGGAATAAATATGGCTACAGAAATTGGTGTTGTAAAAGCGCTCATTGGCGCTGTAACAGCCACCTCCACGGATGGTTCTGTAAGAACACTACAAGTGGGTGATGTGGTTTATGCCAATGATTTGATTTCAACAGGGGCAGAAGGTGCCATTGAAATCGAGTTTGCAGACGGCAGTGTTATGGATCTGGGCCGAAGCTCTCAAGCATTGCTGGATAGTGAAGTATTTGATCCAGTCAATATTGACGTTGCTGATAATGAAGAGTCTGTCAGTGACGATGTTGATGCTATCCAACAGGCTATTTTAGAAGGGCAAGATCCTACACAAACTGCTGAAGAAACTGCTGCTGGCGCGGGTAATGCAGCGGGAAATGAAGGCCATGATGCGGTCTTTGTCGACTATTTAGAGCCGGAAAGAATACCCGAGGCAGGATTTGATACCGTTGGCGTCAGCAATACTTATGACTTTCCTGAGGCAGATCTACTGTTTATTGATGATACTGATCCTGAACAGTCTGATGTACCGCCAATTGATCCGCCACCGCCTCCTCCGCCACCAGGTGATATTGTTATCCAGGCGCCATCCAGTTTGGTTTCTGAAGGCGGACTAGCGAACGGAATATCAGGTGGTTCGGCAACATCGACACAAACGATTAGCTTGGATCTCGGTGGAAATGATTTAAGCTCTATTTCTTTGTCCACCACAGGTGATACCACTGATTTATTAACACTTAATGGTTCAGCGATAGACACCGTTTGGGATAGTTCTACAGGGACATTGATAGGTTATATCAGTGGAACAGATTCTAGTGACTCAGCTAACCAGGTTTTTACAGTATTACTCAGTACTATTTCAAATTCGCAAGCATCCTACACCGTTGAGCTTCTTCAACCGTTACGTGATGTCGATGGTGTTGTTGAAAACATAAATGTAAACGTTAACGTAACTGATGACCTCGGTGGCACATCGTCAGCTAGTTTCAACGTTACAGTGCAAGATGATGCGCCTGTCGCAAATCCGGAACAACGTGCAACAACGCTAGGACAATCAGTTGATACAAATCTACTATTGATCCTTGACACGTCTAACAGTATGAATGGATCTGCTGAGTTTCAGGGCATGACGAAACTGGAAGTAATGATTAAATCCAGTTTGAACTTAATCGAGCAGTACGAAGCCCTTGGTGATGTCATGGTGAATTTAGTGACATTTAACAATAACGCTGAGAATCCAACCAATCTCTGGGTTGACACTGCCACTGCAAAAGAAATCATCAACTCGCTTACAGCTGATGGTGAAACAAATTATGATGATGCTATCCAACAAGCCATAGATGCGTTTAATGACACAGGTAAATTGGATGATGCTCAGAACCTTGCCTATTTCATGTCTGATGGCGCACCAAATGAAAGTAATGAAACGGATGCTAATGGCAAGTATATCGGTGTTGGTATCGATAGCGGTGAACAACAAGCTTGGGAGCAGTTCTTAATTGATAATGGCATCACTTCATACGCTTTAGGTATGGGGGCTGATGCTGTAGCAGAGGAATTAGCGCCTATAGCTTATGATGGAGTGAATAGTTCAGAGATTCCGGTCATTACAGTGACAGATTTTTCTCAGCTTGGTGATACTTTAACAAGCACTGTCACAGGCAATAGTGTCTCTGGTGATCTACTTGATGGTGGGCTCCCATCTAGTGCAGGAGCCGATGGCGGTTGGATTAGTCAGATTACGATCGATGGTGTTGGCTATACTTACAATCAACTAACGAATACAGCTTCTGCCGGTAGCGCTGTCGCCAGTTTTGATGTGACAACACACGTATGGACGATTACAACCGCTAATGGAAGTGTTTTAACGGTTGATATGGATAACGGTGAATATACCTACACGGTAGGGGATTCTGCGAACGGTAGCTTCACTGAAGAAATAACCTACGCGGTCACTGATGGCGATGGTGATAGTGCTAGTAACACATTTACTATCGATGTAGATGTGGATTTATCTACGTTAGTCGTCAGTGATGACGTCGTTATTACTAATCAAAACTCTGTTGATATTCCTGAATGGGCTTTATTTGCTAATGATAGTGGTGCTGATGGTGAAACATACTCCCTAAATGGAGTTAGTGCTTCATCGGATTCCGATAGTGCTTTAGTCAATGGTAATAGTGTGACCTTCAATGATGCCAATAGTAATGGCGGCAGTTTCAGTTATCAGAATCAAGCAGGCAGTCAGCAAGATTCTGCCAATGTCTCTGTTACATATGTGAATGGAAGTCTGTTGGAAGGCACATTCCGAGATGAAATTCTGATTGGTGGCGACGACGTTGATTTTATCTACGGCGGCGCTGGTGATGATGTTCTGATTGGCGGTACAGGCGGTACATATAGCTCAGGTGAAAGAGAAGTCATTGCCAGGGTAAGTCCAGGACAAACTGGTACGGGCAATGATAATCAGTTTTCTTTCACTTTGACTGCATTAGCCGCTGCTGCATTATATGTCACGGAGGTACGTATCTCCTTAGCCGAATATAATGCCTTTTTTGATCAGGTAGGAACCGATAGCTATACCTTCACCCTCGGTGATGGTTCAACTATATCAAGTGATGACATTCAGATGGTTACAGATGGCGATACTGATGAGCTAGTCATCACGTTTGAACCTGGTACTTTCACGAATGGAGAGACTCTCACCTTCGGTATTGATACTGATGGCCGGGGGATGACGAGAGGTGAAGATTTTGGATCACGAGAAGTGCCTTTTAAGGTCTCTTTCAGTGATGGAACCAGTCTTGATGGTAAATATCAGCCAGACACGACTAATGGTGGTAGTTCTGCAAGTGTTGACGATGATCCTATTGTCACTGAAACACTTGATGGCGGAGCTGGTGATGATATTGTCGTTGGTGGAGATGGGGAGCATATTATTATCGGCGGAGCAGGTAATGATATCTTAACTGGTGGCGAGGGTGCTGACTTATTCGTCTGGCATGATGGTGACCAAGGTACCGCTGTAAATCCTGCTGAAGATACTGTCACTGATTTTAATGGCAGTGAAGGTGATATATTGGATCTTTCTGATATTCTGCAGGGAGAAGAAAGTAATGATATTACCGACTATATCTCAGTCGCTGAACAAGGTAACGACGTTGTACTTTCGTTAACCCCAGAAGGCGATGGTGGTGATATGACACAAACAATCACTTTACAAAATACCAGTATTGATCAACTGGTTGGTAGTGATGCATCTGGTATGTCAAATGCAGATATTATCAACTCTTTGATTACTAGTGGTCAGATACAAGTAGATCAAAGTTAATTCAGTATATGAGAAAAGTAAAAAAGCCGACGTTAGTCGGCTTTTTTACTGGGTTATTTTATATGTTTCTACCAGCAACCAGCTGGACCAGTGGCACCTGTCTGAGTTATTGTCAGGGGGGTGCAGTTGACGTCATTTGCTTGGCTCCCTTGGGCTGTTGCCACTAATTGATAACTTGTCGCCGTAGGATTCGCTGCTACAACGATATTGTAATAGGCTGTTCCAGTCTTAGGTGACTGAGCAAAAGGTAAGGCACCCCGTGTGCCTACGTAAGTAAAGTTTTCTGTGTAATACCTCTCCATATAACTTGCCAGTTCCATTAAATCAGCCTGAGCATTAGCTCGTCGAGTTTGCCTGACTTGCTCTTGATAGGATGGATAAGCAATGGCAGCCAAAATACCGAGAATGACAACCACAATCATCAATTCGATAAGTGTAAAACCATTTTCTCTATATATTGTTTTATTCATTTAATAACCATATTTCAGTGATATAGGGGAGCTCGCCATCAGCACCACGATTCGTGTTAAAGCCTATAGCTGTGTCTACATTCACAATAGGGCCTTTTTCCCCTTGTGGCGCAAGACCATGCACAACCGTATTATGGTCGATAAGATACTCTTGATTAGAAATCACTAATCTATCTGAGGATAGCGATGAGTCCGTTACTGTTCCACTCTGACTAAAAGTCTGTGCAAATACTGACATTGGTATTAATAACACAGAGAGGATGGATAAATAATTTTTTTTAAACATACATATGTCCTTAATCAGTCAGTTGAATCCAAGATCGTCTTCCTATCGCATCCTCACTTGAAGACTCTTCTTCTAAAATAAGCTCACCTGTCTCGGCATCACTCATAAATTTCACTTCAGTGGAGCCAGAACCAGGAACACGTCTGCTGATTTTAGGTGGAGAAATGATACTGTCATAGCCTTTACCTGCGACAACTGGCACCTCGGTATCTGGCTCACCGTCACCATCAGTATCTACATAGAGATCATTTGCATCAATCACACCATCGCCATTGATATCCAGCGGCTGATAGTTCAGAGGTAGTCCCGTGTAATAATCTAATTCCATTAACCAACTACTACCACCAAAATCACATGCATCTTCTGATGGAACAAGTGACGTAAAGATCACTTTTTCATCTCGGATAATGGCTTCAGAAACTTGTCTTTCACCACTATTTTCACCTGATGATGCACTGACTAAGTCAACATACCAGCCTCGGTCATCAGTGTTAGCTGTACCCCAGTTAATGATTTTATCTGATTCTGAGGCCGATATTGTCCGATAATTCGTGCCTAGAATCGTAAATTCAGCCATTGCCCGTTTATTGAGTTGAGCCCGAGAAAATGCATAACGTGTATAGGAGGATGTATCAGCATCATATACTCTCGGATCCCAAATAGCGTAAAAACTTTGTGTAACTTGATCAACTGGAGTATTGTCGCCAACTTCAAAATATTTACCGGTACCAAATAAAAGTAAATAGCCATTTTTTTCTCTATGAAGCTCTACTTTAACTGGTGTTGTAATTGGTTGAATGTTGTCTTTGTTACAGCTTGTTCCGAAACACGCCGAATATAAAGGCAGTGGTTTATTGGTATCCGCATCTCTGTATGTAAAGTCCCAGTCATTCTTATTATTGCTACCAATTTCAATGCTCCAAACATTACCAAACATATCGCCGGCATAAATCAGATCGGTGGTGCCATCTTGGTTTGTGTCGATAGCTGTCGGCGTGGCGATTCCATTTGGTCTAAACTGTTCGGTTGGATCCTCATTTTTGCCTGTTTGTGTATCAAACTTACGAATCAGGCTACCAGTTTCTATATCTACGATATAGATATAACCATTGCCATCTTCACTGTCATGGCTTGCATTATTTGCACTGCCATCAGCGTCATTATCAAAAGTATTGTTGTACCCGCCACTAAATAAGGCCGCCCATTTACCGTTATTCAAACGAACAATATTTGCTTGTCCCATGGTGTATCCCATATCGGGATCATTCTTATCGGTAAATTCCCACAACACTTTTTTAGCTGATTCTGTTTCATTTGAAAATGCTGAAGGATCCGTAATGTCCAAGGCAAAGTAACCTTGACCACCCGCGCCAAGACCTGAAACAAGTACTGTATGCCAACTGCCATCAAAAAATGCATCTACCACAGTTGGACTGGCATCAACGTAATATTTGTGTGAGTAGCTGGGGGATGATAATTCTTTCAAGTTGTTGTAGACACTATTGGGCACATAGGCAAACTTTTCAACTCCAGAATCAGCATCAAACGCATGCAACATACCATCATTCGCCCCTACATAAATCATAGCGGTTCGGTTCAGATAGGTGCTGACAAACTCAGAATATAGGACAGAATCTTCTGGCTCATCATCTTCTGATCTATTGCCCCATTGATCGTAATAATCTGATCTAGGAGGACCAAGTAACACTGGAGAGGAATTAATAATATCGCCAAGTAATTTAGTTCGTGTTCTATAGATACCCTCAGATTTACTCTGTTCTTTCGATTGGTTACCACGCAGATAATTCAATACATCTTCGCTACCTAATGATAATTTTTGACTAGAATTCAATGCATTCCAGTCAAATGCATAACCATTATTACCATCAGAGGTGAATATCACACGTTGATTAGCGCTTGGAATTTTATTAGCAGCATCCCACAATGCTGAAGGTAATAATTGTCCATCGTCATCAAAGCCAAACGCTAGTAGTCGTCCTGTCCAGTCGCCACTGTTAAAACGGGCTTGATAGACTTTACTGTCACTAGTTATGGCACCCGAGTTAACGGCAACAGCAGCGGAGGACGAAGTTCTCGATGTGATATTTTGTAAAATGCCAGCAAGTGATTCGGCAAACTCATCAGGATCAGCAGCACTGAAAAAATTACCATGACTATTGACTGCAGCATGCCATAAGTCATCTATTTTTGCTGGGTTTGAACTTCCCGGGTCAGACCATGATTTGGTCGGAGGGGTGGCTGAAAGCGCGTTTAAATCATTCTCTGGGTCGAGTGAGCCTTTGACCCCGAGCCCCACGGTGAATGTGACCATGTGTTGCCAAAATGCTGGATCTTCCGTATTGGTTGGTACTTCATTTTCTAAGTCTGTGCGAAGATCCCGTTTCCAGTAGTGCATGGCTGTATCAGCCAGTGTATTTGACCATGAATCAGAGAAAGGGGGAGAAGCTAAATACGTATAATCGTCATCATTAGGACCACTGATGGTGGTGCCGTTGCTACTGTCAACATTTCCAAGTCCTGGGCTTCCACCATTCCAGTAGCCATCTGTAGTGAGAATATGATAGCTCTGACGACAAGTCAGGTGAGCAGAGGAGTCATCAGTACCTGGGTTAGCTCCCCATGGTCCTCTGTTGTCGGTTCTTTCGTAATATTGGCCTACACTGGCCGCAGCTGATCTGAGTGGTGTCCCGTAATTGTTAATCACATGATCGTAGAGGTTATCGTAAAATGCGGTCCTGTTCGCACCGCTAAATTTTCTGACTCCTCTGATGAGGGCTCTGTTACTGCTGACACCATCGATAGTGCGGCTACCCTCGTTTATTGCAGCAAAACCGACACGGGAATTTTCAGATTGGGTGGCAAATGCGCGGCCTACACCAGCACGAGCTGTCAAAATTCTTGAGCGGTAATATTGAAACCAGTTAGCAAAGTTTTGTATTTCTTCATCACGAGTCCGAGTCGTACCGTTTGGACTGGTGAATGTTGTACTAGCTGAAGTGGAGTCGGTAATTCTTACCCGTGTATAGCGAGAGCGATCTAATCGCAATGCCTCTGAGTCAGAAGCGCTGCCATTGTATTTGTAGTATGTGATGGGCCAAAAACTATGGTTACCATTGCATGGGTCTCCATAAGCACTACCGAGGCTACTGCCATGTTTGAACCAGCATGAATATTGTGTTTGTTGAGTTTTTAAGTTGATACTTCCACGTGAAGGATCGGCCGGATTATATAGCGCAGCTGATGGATTCGCATTTCCCATACTCGTGCCATCAGCCTTACTCCAAGGCACATAAGTCACATCTGGATTGTAGAACACTGCGTTGTTGACAGATGAGCGTGAAAAGAAGTTATGGACGTTATCGTCATCAAAGTTTGGTACCTGGTTACTGTAGGTAACACCACCATAAAGACTGGACGGTCTAGGGAACAGGTAATTCGCATAATGTAAATTCTCATCAGGCATGACCTCCCATTGCATTGAACCTGAATCATCAAGTGTAAACATGATATTCGGTGCAACCACACCACCGAGATAGAGTGGCACATTACTGATGTTGAGATTAGCTGCTGAAGATGTCAGCGAGTAAATACCCAATAATACGAGCGCTGTGAAAGAGGATAATTTATTCATATTTTTACCTCATACGAACGACAGACTGTAAAAGGACCACGGATTGCACTGAGCCACCCACACCGCGGGCAGTAACGCGGTAGAACTTAGCACCACCTTGTTGCTGGTCTCGAGGCTTATTACCGTTACTATTTCCGGGTTTTATAATTTCTTCAATGACATAACGTGGTGGGCTGACAGCACCTTGTGGTTGGGTGGCGGCTGTGCCATTTGCAGTCCACCAGGCGGCGTTACGTTGAAGCCACCAAGGGGTCGCATCTGTGCCGACAGGATCCATAGATTGTTTGGTCCAACACCCGGGGGCACCAGTATCGGAACAAATTGGCAGATTAACCCAGTTTAAGACGGTACCTTCACCAGCTCGTAACGCCACTTCAGCTGCTTTAAACGCTATATCTCTGTCAATTTGATTAGCTGCCATTTTTTCTTCCATGACACCTGTACGCATGGCAAAGATTCCTATCATGGTCAGCAATAACAGCATAATGAGACTGACAATCAAGGCCGCACCTGATTGTTGAGTTTTCATAATATACGGTTCCTGAGCGTTATTGTTTTAGTAAAGACTTGTCTCAACCTGCCGTCATTCGGGGTGATGACATTGCCCTCGAGGGTATAGGTGCCATCCCCTAATGCCACATTATCATTTTGTTGAGGGTCAATATTGATCATGACTAAGGAGATGCGAACACTGATAACCTGCTCCCAGTCAGCCACTGCATTTGCTTTGACATATTGGTCTACACTACCGTTATTGCTGGTATCGACACCATACTCCACCTGCATCTGTTCGACACCTTCGATAAGTACATCTGGATTTTTTCCCAGCACCATCTGATAAAGAGAAGGGTAATTACTGGGGCCATTTCGAATAAAAAAAGTATGTGTAGTGATGGTATTTAACCAGCCCTGACTTAGGCCAGATAGTCCCAAGTCAACTCGACTATTTCCAGGTGTACCGATACCTGTTTCATGTTGAAGATTGCCGTCTACTGAGGGATCATTGGTCACCTGAAAAATCACGCTATTATTGCAGTCAGAAGCAATCACGATGTTGGCACACTCACCAGGATTTGCTTCTGTCGCCGGATCGCAATCATCCAGAGGATTATTCTGTGGAATTTTGACCGGAGCAGAGGGGCCTAAACTGCTATCGAAATGACTAACTTCAATAAAGACATTGTTAACCGTACGTAATGTAAAAACATCACTACCTGCAATCGCTTGATTGATTCCAGCAGGTAATGCGGGAGACCAGCCACCGTTGTTATCTGCTTCGTGGCCTAAGACTGGGGCACCACCTATGTCCCAGAAATAATTATTTGCCGTGTTCAGATTATTGACTAGGCTTCTACCTGTACCCCCTGAATTTCTTCCTGTAGCCCCTCTATTCCCTGTAGGGATAGAGTTACAACCGACGTAACCGGCGCGGTCTAAAAGCGATGAAATGTGATGAATTGCATAGCGTCCATCTTCTTGCATGCGCGCTTTCATATCTTGTACACGATAGGTTTGACGCGTACTAACGAATAACTCTATTACCCCAGCAATCAGTAAAAGGCCTATGACAAGTGCCACCATCAATTCGACTAGAGAAAACCCTTTTTCTTTATTCATATTGCACTTTCCAGAACCATTGTCGAGGTCGCATAGTCACCATAATTAGTATTCTCATCACCAATTTGAATATCTGACCATCTCACCGTGATTGTGCAAATGAAGGGCTGGTTCACAAGAAAGTTGCCACACACAATTTGTCCTTCACCTGCTGGAAGATAGGCTGCTAGAGCAGCTCGCCACTCACGAATATCGGTATCAGAAACACTATTGCCAGCTGGCGTACCTTGATTAAAAAGAATGTCATAGTTTTTTGCATAGGCTGCCGTGGTATTAGCTTTCATGCGCTCTAGTATGCTGCCAGCAAGAATATTAGCTTGGGTTTTGAGGCCTGCGGTTGAGTTGGCCTTGAGGGTGGTGACTTGTAAATGTGCCATACCAAGTAAACCTATAGCTAAGACAAATACTGCCACCATAACTTCCAGTAAGGTAAAGCCGGTTTGTTGACGTCTCATCATGGGCAAACATTCCCGATAGAAATTCTGCTACTACCTGACTGGTTCACGGTAATAATTCTTTCATTGCTGCCTGTCGAGCAAAAAGTGATATTGCCATTTGGGAAACCTAGTGTGGATAGAATTTCACCTGTCGGCATAAACCGAAATCCACTGCCTGTATTTCCGGCAGCGACTGACGTAACGCTGTCCAATGCATTTTGTTGAGATAGAAAGCAATCCTGATTCTCTGCACAAACTGCCCCTACATCTCCAAGCGATTCATCAGCATCCCAGTCAGTAAATACATTCCAACCACTACTCCAGTCACCATTGGTAATCGGTAGCATGGTGACTTGAATGCCTCTTCTGATAGCTTCGCTGCGTGCCAGTTGCATGGTGCCCATAAAATCATTTGCTGTCGTGATAAGGCGGTGGTCTCGAATCATTTGAGAAAAACTAGGGGCAGCAATAGCTAATATGATGGCTGCAACAGCGAGTGTTACCATCAATTCAACTAAAGTAAATCCTTGATTAATTTTGTCTTTTACCACGTCGTATCGTCCTCTCCATGTGGTCGGTTTTAGTCTTATTTATTTTCTCAGTCAAGCTTCAATCAATAGACTTTGTGGGGCTTGTCTCATATTTTGAAAAATAACGGTGAATATCAGCCATATCGTCATTTTTAAGTGTAGCAACATGGCGGCAATAGGGGGAAATCTTTGCCGCTATGTTCGACCAATATGTTGCCGAATTCATAGCTGTTTATCGGCAATTCATACGCTTAGTTTAGTTGGCACGTTAAATGCTCAAGGACAATTGTAAATGAGGATGGAGGCGTACAGATGCCGATTAATTTTGATAGTGCGATTGGAATTCATGCTGATGCATTGCGGGTGCGATCACAGCGTGCAGAGTTACTGGCCAGCAATATGGCAAATGCTGATACGCCTAATTACAAAGCTCAGGATATTGATTTTAAAGAGACTTTGAAGAATGCGATGGCAGGATCTTCTCCTAGCCAACTGAACACGACGAATAACAAACACTATGCCACTAATCCGGAATCCAATGGACTGATGGGACCCATCCAATATCGAGTGGCCACTCAGGACTCACTTGATGGCAATAGTGTCGATGAGGAGGTTGAGCAGGCACAGTTTATGCAGAATGCTGTTCAGTATCAGGCCAGCCTTCAGTTTTTGGGTGGCAAGTTTAGTTCGATGACACGAGCACTGAAAGGAGAGTAGGCACTATGTCTTTATTTAATATTTTTGATATTGCCGGTAGTGGCATGAGTGCTCAGTCTCTGCGTCTGAACACAACAGCAAGTAATCTAGCGAATGTGGACAGTGTCAGTAGCAGTGTTGATCAAACATACAAAGCCAGACAACCGGTCTTTGCGACCGTACTTGATGATGTTCAGGAAGGTTATAAGCAGGGCGCAGTGCAAGTTCAGGGAGTCGTTGAAAGCCAGGCACCTGTTAGACAGGAATACAACCCAAGTCATCCAATGGCAAACGAAGATGGCTATATTTTCCACTCTAATGTGGATCCCATTACCGAAATGGCAAATATGATGTCCGCGTCACGTTCTTATCAAAATAACGTTGAAATCGCGAATACCTCAAAACAATTGCTGTTAAGAACATTACAGTTAGGGCAATAAGGAGGGGTGAAAGATGGCTGTGAGCGGCGTTAACGATAACAATCCGTATGCATTCTTGAACTCAAATCGTTCAAGTGAAGAAACCAAAAAAGATCCTGGCACATTGGGCATGGAAGATTTTATGTCTTTGATGACCACCCAATTAAAGTATCAGGATCCAATGAACCCCATGGAAAATGGTGATTTTCTTGGACAAATCGCATCTTTTGCTCAGGTCACAGGCTTATCTGACTTGCAGGATTCGTTCTCTACTTTTTCTAACTCGATGCAGTCTAACCAAGCACTGCAGGGATCATCATTAGTAGGACGTAAAGTACTACTTCCATCTTCAATCGGTAATTTAACGGCAACAGATGGTATGTCCGGGCGGATAAATGTTGCCGATCCTGTCACGGATCTAAAAGTGAATATTTACGACGAAGCTGGCGTTGTGGTTCGTACCATCGAAATGGGTGCTGCTTCGGGCTATACCGATTTCACCTGGGATGGGTTTGACGACAATGGTGAGGCCTTACCAGAAGGTGTTTATCAGTTTAAAGCCTCGGGTACGGTAGACGGATCTAACACGGCTTTTGCCACCGGGGTTATGGCTCAGGTATCGAGTGTATCCATTAGCTCGACCGATGGCCTGATAGTGAATTTGGCCGGAATTGGTTCTGCGTCATTTAGCGAAGTAGTTGAAATTCTTTAGGAGAACATCTTATGTCATTTAGTACAGCTTTAAGTGGTTTGAATGCGGCAACCGCCGATCTAAATGTCAAATCAAACAATATTGCTAACGTCAACACGACAGGCTTTAAGATGTCTCGTGCAGAGTTTGGTGACGTCTTTGCCGTGTCGGCGTTTGGTTCAACCAATCAAACCGCGATTGGTAGTGGCGCAGTGTTACAGAACGTGGCTCAGCAATTTAACCAGGGTAATCTGGAATTCACCGATAATTCCTTGGATCTAGCGATAAGTGGGCAAGGCTTTTTTGCTTTAGCACCTGAGTTGGATAGTGGTGAAGTCATCTACACTCGGGCGGGTGAGTTTGGTGTGGATAAAGATGGTTATATCGTATCAAATGAGGGGTGGTATCTGAGAACCTTCCCTGTAGATTTACAGGGCAATATTTCAGCTACTAGCATGAATGCGACTTCACCTATTCAATTACCTGCTTCAGTGGGTGCGCCTGAAGCAACTACGGCATTAACCATTGCAACCAATTTGCCTTCTACTTCTGATGGCATTATCGATAGTGGTACTGGTGGTATTTTGGCGATTGATCCGACGGATGACACCACATACAGCTTTTCAACATCAGCGACGATTTATGATTCATTGGGTAATGAACATATTGTGACCACTTACTATCAGCACATTGATGAAGCAGCCTTGGATGGTGGTACACCTGTCGGTGACAATCAATGGCAAATGGCTGCTTATGTGGATGGTGGTGAAGTCAAAGGTGGTACGGCTGGTGTCCCCTATGCGTTAGAAACCGATGCCAGAATCAGTTTTAATGCCGACGGTACACTTGCCAGCGTTGATGCCGATCCTGGTACGGCGGCGCTTGATGATGTGGTCATATCCTTCACAGATGGTGGTGCTACGGAGTGGGCCAGTGGTGCCGAAACTCAAGATATTACTATCTCATTGAGAGGGTCGACACAGAACTCAGGTAGCTTTAACGTCGGTGCCTTGACGGTCAATGGTTTTCCGACCGGACGTTTGACGGGTGTTGATGTGAGTGAAGAAGGACTGATTCGCGCAAACTATAGTAATGGTCAAGCCATCCCAATCGGTAAGATTGCCATGGGTAACTTTGCCAATCCACAAGCGCTGAACAAAATTGGTAGTACGGCATGGAAGGAAACAACGGATTCTGGCCCGGTCATTGCAGGAGAAGCTGCGACAGGTAGTTTTGGTCAAATACAGGCGGGTGCATTAGAAACCTCGAATGTTGATTTGACAGCAGAGCTAGTAGGACTGATTACAGCACAACGTAACTTCCAGGCTAACTCCAAAGCGATTGAGACAAATAACGCTATTACTCAGACCATTATCAACCTGCGATAACGTTTTTAGTTTAAATGCGCTGTTTAAAACAGCGTATTGAGGGTGAAAAAATGGACCGTAGCTTATATATCGCCATGAATGGCGCTCAACAAACCATGCTTGCTCAGGCAGCCAATGCCAATAATTTGGCGAATGTGAACACAACAGGGTTCAGGGCTGACTTTGAGCAGTTCAGAAGTATGCCAGTGTTTGGTGAAGGTTTACCCAGCAGGGTCTATTCAATGCTGGAACGGCCTCAGACGGATTATCAAACTGGTTCGATTCAATCTACGGGGCGTGATCTGGATATTTCTGTTCAAGGCGAAGGCTTTATTGCTGTGCAAGGTAAAGATGGCCGTGAAGGATACACGCGTGCAGGTGATCTTCATGTCACCGAAGCAGGGCAGCTCGTCACAGGAACGGGCCTAGCCGTGATGGGAGAAGGTGGACCTATTGCCATCCCACCGGCACAAACTGTCGAAATCGGCAGTGATGGCACGATATCTATTCGTCCTATCGGTGAAGCGGCAAACGCCCTTGCCGTATTAGACAGGATTAAATTAGTCAAACCAGACTTGCAGCAAGTGTTTAAAGATAGTGATGGCCTCATGCGTATGCAAGATGGCTCTGAAGCACCTTTAGATGCCACAGTGAAAGTCGCTTCCGGCACACTGGAAGGAAGCAATGTGAATGCGGTTGGGGCGCTGGTAAATATGATTGAGTTGCAGCGTCAATATGAGATGCAAGTCAAAATGATGGATACAACCCAGGAAAATAGTGCGGCATCGGCACGTTTAATGCAGATGAGTAATTAGCATTCAATGTAATACTGACTGCATAGATTTCAGGAGACAATTATGAATCAGGCTTTGTGGATTGCCAAAACCGGCCTTGATGCCCAACAAACACGAATGTCAGTTATTTCAAACAATCTGGCTAACGTGAACACAACAGGTTTTAAACAAGACCGTGCCGTTTTTGAAGACTTGCTATATCAGACTATAAGACAGCCTGGTGCCCAGTCTTCAACAAGCACTCAACTACCATCCGGCTTAATGATTGGTACAGGTGTTCGCACTGTTGCGACGGAAAAGTTACATGGTCAAGGTAATATTATTCAAACTGAACAAGCATTGGATATTGCTATTAATGGTCGTGGTTTTTTTCAGATTTTAATGCCTGATGGCACATTGTCGTACACTCGTGATGGTACATTTCAATTAGACTCTGATGGTCAGATTGTGATGTCAAACGGTAACCCGCTGGAACCCTCCATTACGATTCCTGCTGACACGCAGAGTATCACGGTAGGTTCAGATGGCACGGTCAGCGTGACTCAGCCAGGTACGGCTACCCCGACCATTGTAGGTAACATCGAATTAGCTGACTTTGTTAATCCAACAGGTCTACAGCCTATCGGTGAGAATTTATTTCAGGAAACGGGTGCCAGTGGCACACCGATAACGGGAACACCTGGATTGGATGGGTTTGGCCAAACGATTGGCGGCGCTCTAGAGACATCGAATGTGAATGTGGTGACTGAGCTGATCAACATGATCGAAACGCAACGCGCCTACGAAATGAACTCAAAAGCGATTTCTACTTCCGATCAAATGCTGCAGTACGCCAGCCAAAATCTCTAGTTACAGCACTTGGCTACCTGGTCCCCCACCAGGTAGCCTTTTTTCTTTTTCAATATTCACTACCTCACTCATTTTTGGCACGAACTCTGCAGCATTATTTCATGTGAAGTTGGTTTTTTCGGAGTGTCAAAATGAAAACAGTTGCCCCATTTTTAGTATTTCTTGCTGTGGCAATGTTATCGGGTTGCTACAACAATGAAGTCAAACGTGACCCTGCGTTTGCTGCTGTTCGTCCTGCTCCTATTGAGCCACAAGATAATTATGACGGTGCTATTTTTGACGCACGCAATAATATTTCTCTATTTGAAGATTATCGTGCAAGACGAGTCGGCGATATTTTGACGGTGAAGCTGGAAGAGCAGACTGATGCCGAAAAAGAAACAGAAACTACTGTCAGTAAATCAAATAGTAACAACATCGATAATCCAACATTGTTTGGTACTACTCCTCAATTCAATTTGCCCAGTCAGTTACCTTTAGCCAACACAACAGATAACAATTTGGCATTTGGTATTGGCTCTAACTCAGATTTTACTGGTGCGGGCGACAGTGATCAGAATAACAAACTGAGCGGTAATATCAGTGTTTCGGTTGTAGAAGTACTGCCAAACGGCAATATGGTGATTCGTGGTGAGCGAGTCATCACTATCAACCAAGGCAATGAATATATTCGGTTGTCAGGCATGATCAGTCCCAGAGATATTGAGGCCGATAATTCTATTTCGTCTATCCGCATTGCCGATGCCCAGATTTCTTATGTAGGAGATGGTCCGACTAATGATGCCAATGTGATGGGCTGGTTAAGTCGATTCTTCGTCAGTGCATTAATGCCTTTCTAAAGGGTGAAAGTTATGAAGTTCAAAGTGTTTGTCGCATTTGCGTTAATAATGAGTTCGGGTATGGCTTATGCCGAACGGGTCAAAGATCTAGCCTCAATTGCGGGTGTGCGAAATAACCAATTAATCGGTTATGGCCTTGTGGTCGGCCTCAATGGTACGGGTGATAAAACCAAGTTTACCGGCCAAAGTTTACGAAACATGCTGGTAGAAATGGGCATCAATATTCCACCAGGCACCGACCCAAAAAGTAAAAACGTTGCAGCCGTTTCAGTTCATGCCGATTTGCCGCCTTTCATGAAGCCTGGACAAACCATTGATATCACCGTTTCTTCTTTAGGGGATGCGAAAAGCTTACGTGGTGGTAGTTTATTGATGACCCCTTTAAAAGGGGCAGATGGACAGATTTATGCCATGGCACAAGGCAATTTAATTGTAGGTGGTTTTGGTGCTGACGCAGCTGATGGTTCACGCGTTACCGTCAATATTCCCAGTGCTGGTCGTGTGCCTAACGGTGCAACCGTCGAGCGGGCGGTCAGAAATGCATTGAATGTAGGAGATTCGATTATTCTGAATCTACATAGCCCTGACTTCACCACCGCCAGTCGTTTAAGTGATGCGATTAACCATACTCTGGGTAAAAACACGGCCTTTTCGATGGATGCTTCTTCCGTAAAAGTCAATGCGCCACGAGATCCTAATCAACGAGTACCCTTTTTATCACTGATTGAAAATTTAGAGCTGAGCCCAGGTGAGGCCCCTGCCAGAGTCGTGGTTAACTCACGCAGCGGAACGGTCGTGATTGGTCAGCATGTCAGAGTGAGTCCAGCTGCTGTCACTCATGGCAACTTATCAGTCACTATTTCAGCAAATCCTGAGGTTAGCCAGCCTGAACCGTTCTCACAAGGACAAACCGTGGTGACGCCTAACTACGACATCAACATCACGGAAGAAAATAGTCGTATGTTTGTGTTTAACCCGGGCGTGTCACTGGATGAAATCGTACGTGCTGTAAACCAAGTCGGCGCCGCACCTGGTGATTTGGTCGCCATCCTTGAGGCTCTCAAACAAGCGGGTGCGCTTAAAGCAGACTTAGTGGTCATTTAATCATGGCTTACGAATCGAATATTGCCCAGTCCGCTGTTGACTTTCATGGTCTGAACCAACTGCGTCAGCAAGCGGTGAAAGGTAGTGATGCTGAGCAAACACTTAAGCAGGTGGCTGGTCAGTTTGAGTCTTTATTTGTGAATATGATGCTCAAGTCCATGCGCCAAGCCAGTTTAGCTGAAGGCATGTTTGATTCGACACAAAGCAAAATGTATCAGGATATGGCTGATCAGCAACTGGCCTCAGATTTATCGATGCGAGGTGGTCTGGGACTGCAAGATGCCATCATCAAACAGCTAGGAAGTTATCAGTTGCAGTCCTCTCAACCAGCGAGAACGGATCAATCATACAGTTATGACACAGTGACTATTCGGCCAGCACTTGCTAAGAAAGTGAATGAACTGATGATCAAACAAATCCGTGAGATTCATGCAGAAAACGGTGAGATTGAGACAAAAGCAGACTTAATGAATCTTGGGGAAAAGGTTTTTAATTCACCCAAAGATTTTGTGCAAACCTTGTGGCCGTATGCACAACAAGCTGCAGATAAAATAGGCGTGTCGCCTGAAGTAATATTGTCGCAGGCTGCACTCGAAACCGGCTGGGGTAAATTTGTATTAAAAAGCAAAAGTGGTGAAACAAGCTTTAACCTGTTTAACATCAAAGCGGATAAAAGCTGGGACGGAGAGCGTGTCAGTAAAGTGGCACTTGAGTATCGTGATGGCAAAGCTTACAACGAGGCTTCTCAATTCCGTGCTTATGATTCTTACCAAGATAGCTTCAATGACTACGTTGAGTTTTTACAAACTCAACCACGCTACCGTAACGCATTGCAGCACACCAATGATGCTGAAGCCTTTGTTGAACACCTGCATAAAGCAGGGTTTGCAACCGATCCTCAATACGCTGACAAAATAAAACGCATAATGAATAGTGACATTCTGGCACGAATTTCGCTGGAGTCAGACCATGCATAATCACGCTGACGAGTTAAGGAGCATGCCATGAGTCTGCTAGGGATTGGGACATCGGCATTATTAACAGCCCAAGGTAATTTATCGACGACAAGTCATAACATCAGTAACGTCAATACTGAGGGATACACTCGCCAGCGTGCTGACCAAGCCACCCGTACACCTGACTACAAAGGAGATATGTATTTTGGTACGGGTGTACAGATAACCTCGGTTGAACGTGTTTATGACACCTTTCTGGCGAGCCAGGTTAGAACGTATACCGCACAAGAAGCAGCCCAAAGAAGCTATCTCAGTTATTCACAACAGGTAGATGATCTACTTGGTTCGGAAGACTTAGGTCTGAGTACAGGCATCAGTGAGTTTTTCAACTCAGTAAATGAGGTGGCAAACGATCCTACCTCTATAGCGGCCAGACAATTGATGCTGACCCGTGGTGAACTCTTAGCGAATCGTTTTAACACCATGGACTCACAGCTAACAAAGCTAGACGAGCAGGTTGATTACGATATCACCGTTGCCATTGATGACATCAATAATCTGTCGAAAAGTATTGCCGAGTTAAATTCGGCCATTACTGCCGCCACAGGTGCTGGTGGATCACCGAATGATTTACTTGATAAGCGTGACAAACTGATCACAGATCTTTCCGAGATCGTCTCAGTGAATGTTATTGAGCAATCAAACGGCACCACAAATATCCTGATTGGTAATGGCCAGGCCCTTGTCGCGGGCACAAAAAGTATGGCTCTAACGACGGTTACGGATACCTCAACCAGTCCACCAAGATTAGGTATTGGCTACGGTGATAGTAGTACGAATATTACCAGTCAGTTATCTGGTGGTACCTTAGGTGGGGCTTTGGATTTCCGTGACACGATTATCGATGATGTGAGAGCGGAGCTTGATGTGTTGGCACAAGCCGTTGTGGAAGGTTTTAATGCTGTCCACAACAACACGACGAATATTGCCAATGGCGGTCAGGGTTCAGTTGATTTGGATGGTAATGATGGTGGGGATTTCTTTAACCCGGCAAATATTACCGCTGCCACGATCTCCTTGGCAATCAGTGATCCGCGTGCTATTGCCGCTTCCTCTAAATTTGATGCGGCAACAGGTACGATAAATATTTCTGGCTCTGGCAATAACGAAAACGCTTTGGCGCTGGCTAATCTGGAAACAGATAAAACGCTCGTGACCATTGCCCCCGGTGTAACTCGTTCCCTATCAGAAGGTTATGCCGTGCTGGTGTCTGATGTCGCCACCAGAACTCAGCAAGCAGAAGCCAGTCAGGAAACACAATTAGCATTGTTGCAGCAGACCGAACAGCGTTTCGACGCGGTAGGCGGTGTAAATCTGGATGAAGAAGCCGCTCAGCTGATCAAGTTTCAGCAAGCCTATCAGGCGGCATCACAGATCATTATTGTGTCCAATACTATTTTTGATTCACTGATTAATGCTGTTTAGGAGATTATCATGAGAATTTCTACATCCTATATTCAACAGCAAAGTGTTGATACGATGCTGGCCCAACAAAAGCAGTTGGCGGATACCCAGTTACAAGTCTCAACGGGGCAACGAATTCTAAGACCGTCAGATGACCCGGTGGCAGCAGTAAAGTCATTGAACTATCAGCGTGAAGTCAGCATCAACGAACAGTATCAGGCGAATGCCGATGTGGCTAATAACAAACTTAATGCCGCTGAAAATGCCTTAACCAGTGCAACAAATATTGTTCAACGGATCCGTGAGCTGGCTGTGCAAGCACTTAATGACAGCAACGATGCCAATGCCCGAGCAGGTATCGCAGAAGAAATTGATGAGTTGAATAAGTCTCTCGTGAGCCTGGCGAACACCACAGATGCGAACGGCGAGTTTTTATTCTCTGGTTATCAATCTTTTACACAAGCGTTTGACACTACCACATTTGCTTATGGCGGCGATGGTGGGCAACGCAGTATGCGTGTAGGCAGCGATTATTCTGTTGAAGCAACCTTTCCCGGCGATGAGCTATTTGTTATCACCAATGCCGACACAACTACTCAGGCGGTTTTCCAAACCATTGATGATTTTTCTACCGCGCTTAAAGCCAATACTATAGGCACAGCCCCTAATAATGGTGAGTTTCTTGATAATATGTCGACAGCCATTGATTCATTAACGACAGCAAGAACCGCTGTAGGTGCCCGAATCAATTCAATAGACCAGCAACGTAGTATTAATGAAGACAGCTTAGCTAGTCTGGAAACGAGCCTAACTAAACTTAAAGACTTGGATTATGCCGAAGCCATTTCACGCTTAAACTCGCAAACAACGGGTTTGCAGGCGGCTCAACAAGCCTATGTCAAAGTGCAAGGACTGTCCCTCTTTAACTTTTTATGAAACACTGACATTTTTACACTCGTCAGTTATAAAAATATGAAAGCAGTAATCCTGGCTGGTGGTTTAGGCACCCGTATCAGTGAAGAGTCCATCAATAAGCCGAAACCAATGATAGAAATAGGTGGAAAGCCTATTCTTTGGCATATTATGAAA